>JAGLHR010000734.1 GCA_023143415.1 Thiomargarita sp.
CTACCCACCCTACGCTTGCTAAAACCTTGAATGGACTCCAAGGCTTAACTTAATGGCATTGACCCTACGCTTGCTAATAAGAAACGTCAATTGAAATAAACAATTGGTCATGGAACTTAATTTTGGAATAAAAACCATCCCAAAAGGATGACAAAAAGTGAAAATGATAGGTTTTATCTGGCTGGAAGATATTGTAGAAAAGCTTGAAGTAAAACACAATGTATCTCCAGAAGAAGTTGAAGAGGTTTTTTTGAACAAACCAAAGATTAAGAGGATGAATAGGGGTTATTTTCGCGGTGAGGATGTTTATCGGGCGTTGGGTCAAACAAAAGCAGGGCGTTATTTGGTCGTTTTTTTTATACACAAGTTGACCAAGGAGGCTTTGATTTTGAGTTCACGAAATATGGATAAAAAGGAGCGTAAACAATATGCCAAATAAAAAAAATTTAGCGCAACATGATATGTTACCAGAAAATTTTGAGACCATTGAGGAATTTTGTGGTTTTTGGGATACTCATAGTAGTGCCGACTACGAAGAAATTATGGAAACAGTTGAGATGGAAATTGATTTAATTTCAAATAAAATGTATTGTGCCATATCGAAAGACTTATTATCACGGGTAAGAACTCAAGCACACCGGCTGGGATTGTCAAGCGAAACTCTGATAAATATTTGGCTTCAAGAAAAACTTTCTACGACTGCATAACAGCTAAGAACAAGCATAATTATTCAAAAAGCCAGGTAGGGTAGGCAAACGTTGTGTGCATCGGCATATCACATCGGGTAAATGATATTTTAACGTTTTGGTGGGAAGCGTAATGTGGGTAGAGTTTTTTGGATGCACAGGCAAAAGATAAAACCTCAAAACTGCCCTTCCCAAAATCAACTTAAAGCCTCATAAACGAGTTTAGAAATCCGATTTTTTGAAAAAATCGGATTTCTTGATTCGCTAAAGTCACAAATCTTAAACCTGACAGGTTTTTTTTGCCCTTCATTTCTACTTTAAAATATTTTGTTCGGTTTCCTGTTTCAAAAAATAATTGGATCAGAGTCACATTAATTTTTGCCATAAATTATCTTATTCGCTTTTATTTTTGTCTGGGCATCATTATAATATATCAATTTGACTCTGTTCCCAATTATTTCTGTATGATGAATGGTGAGGAATGACAGATTTTTTTAATATTGTATTCGTTGTTTTATTCATTTTCAGTGATATTTTAACTCATTAATACCCAATGAATTTATTCCACCTAGATTTACTCAAAGAAAAACTGGATCAATATCGCCCTTTACCCAAAGCGGTGTTACATAACCTACATGAGGATTTAATATTACGTTGGATTTATCACTCCAACGCCATCGAAGGCAATACCTTGACTTTGAAGGAAACTAAAGTCGCATTGGAAGGCATCACAGTGGGTGGCAAAACATTGCGGGAGCATCTTGAGGTGATTAATCACCGGGACGCGATTCTTTTTGTGGAAACATTGGTACAAAAATCAGAAATCGTTTCTGAATGGCAGATAAAAAATATTCATCAATTGAACCTTCAAAACATTGACGATGAAAATGCCGGGCAATATCGCTGCATCAATGTCATTATTGCCGGTGCCAAGCATATTCCCCCTGACTTTCTTCAAGTTTCTCAGCAGATGGAATTCCTGATTCACGAATATCAAACCTCAAAGCGTCATCCTGTGGAACGGGCTGCAAAACTTCACTGCGACTTAGTAAAAATTCATCCTTTCGTCGATGGTAATGGGCGTGCGGCTCGTTTATTGATGAATCTTGAATTAATGAAGCTTGGATTTCCCTCTGTGATTTTGCCAATTGAACGTCGATTGGAATATTATGAGACACTGGATAAAGCGCATGTTGAAGGAAATTATACCCCCTTTTTTTCACTCATTAATGAAATGACCTCGTTAAGTTTTGCACCATACTGGCACGCATTGGGCATAAAACCAGCCATGTAGCCAGGTAGGGTAGGCAAACGTTGTGTGCATCGGCATATCACATCAGGTAAATGATGTTTTAACGTTTTGGTGGGGAGCGTAATGTGGGTAGAGTTTTTTGGGTGCAAAAGGTAAAACCTCAAAATTGCTCTTCCCAAAATCAACTTAAAGCCTCATAAACGAGTTTAGAATTCGATTCGAGGTTTAAGTTTTTTGAAGAAAAACTTAAACCTCGAATAAAGTTTTTTTAAAGAAAAAACTTTAGCCTCGAACCGATTTTTTCAAAAAATCGGATTTCTTGATTCGCCAACACAATCCTTAAACCTGTCAGGTTTTTTTTGCCCTTCATTTCTACTTTAAAATATTTGGTTCGGTTTCCTGTTTCAATTTTTACCTGAACTGTTTATATTTTTTCTACCATCTGGTATAATGATTAGTCAGGTAGGCAACGTTTTTTGGATGCACAGGCAAAAGGTAAAACCTCAAAACTGCCCTTCCCAAAATAAACTTAAAGCCTCATAAACGAGTTTAGAATTCGAGGCGAAAGTTTTTTCTTTAAAAAAACTTTCGCCTCGAACCGATTTTTTGAAAAAATCGGATTTCTTGATTCGCCAACACAATCCTTAAACCTGACAGGTTTTTTTTTGCCCTTCATTTCTACAATCAATTCTCGTCAAGCCAAATCACATCAAAAACTTGATAGTCAAGTAATAAATAATCAAGGATCGTTTCAGTAGCGGCAACCTTCTCATCTTTTAAAGGTGGGCGCGTGGTTTCAGTGGCGGCAATTTCCTCAGCGAATCCAATCATCAAAAATACCCTTTAAAATCATCCTGCTCCTTGTAAAAGGGAAAAGGGGTCAGGCTTGATTTTATTGAAATTTTATGTTAAAAATAATTCTAGCCTGGCCCTTTTTATTGCCTTTTTAATTTTGATTTGATTAGGGTTAATATCGCCTTAATCTATACCTGTTCATTCGCCTTACTAAACATCCAATTTAAGGTCTCAAATACCCATTGCAAATCTGTCGTCGCTGATATTTTTCTAGAATCTCTGGTGAAGGACTTACCACTTTCCAGTTGACCAAACATCCAAATATCACCTGTCGTCACTGAAGCATAACAGACTTTTACACCTTGCCTAGAGGCTGCTACCATTTCAGCTAGAGCTTGCGCCCAACCTTCATCAAACTTTTCTTGCTTCGCTTCAATGACACATAGAGGAGGCAATGCCATGCTTCTGTATTTTATCTTGGGTGCGATTAAATAATCGGGTTCACCTTTTAATCCCTCGTTTGGTTCTACATTGTAGGGTACATGCGACCATACAAAAAGATTGCTGTATTTTTCTGCGACTAAGTCTAAAATCGGTTTGATAATATCTTCACATATTGTCACCTCATTAACAAAACTCATTTCATCTTGTAGCTTACCTTCAATCTTTGAAAACGGATAATTCTCTATTTCAATGACTAACCTATCAATAAAGGGTTTAGATACCACTTTAATACTAAATTTGTCAATGACCTCATCAATTGTTTTAAAATCACTATATGACATACCACAGTTCTCCTATAATTGATTATAATAGCCCGATAGTTAAGGAAATTATCTACAAATGCCATATTATACAAGAAAGCCAGGTAGTGGGCAAACGTGTTTTTGTTTGCCCACCTATCACATCGGGTAAATGATGTTTTAACGTTTCGGTGGGGAACGTAATGTGGGTAGAGTTTTTTGGGTGCAAAAGGTAAAACCTCAAAACGGCTCTTCCCAAAATAAACTGAAAGCCTCATAAACCAGTTTAGAAATCCGATTTTTT
>JAGLHR010000735.1 GCA_023143415.1 Thiomargarita sp.
GAGCCATAATTTCCGTTCTCAATTTAAAGTATTTAATTCGTTTATTTCGTCAATTCGTTGTACTATAACTATACTATTCGCACAATTTCTTTGATATGCCGTTCTTTGCTTTCATCTTGTAAAGCCACCGCCACTGAATAACCTGCCCTGACTAACTTTCCGATATATTTATCCAGTCCAGATTGAGGAAAACCGCCTAATTTTACGGGTGCATCTACACCACCACCCATTTGCAATTTCAAACCAGTTAGCTCAGAGATTGCCTCAGCATCCTCGTTCATCACTTGCATAAAAACCCCAACTTGCATCAACAAAATGCAATCTGGTACTTCTTGTTTTAATTCAAAATAGCGATTGATCAATTTTTGCGAAAAAACCATAGTTAAATACCTGTTGCCCTGGCAAAAATAATGTAATCCATTGATTTAAATAAGAAATTTTATTGTTAAAACGCTAATAAAATCAACGACTTATAATAGTTTTGCAAGAGACTCTTGTTAAAAAATCCGGAAAAAGGCCAAAAAAAAATCGAGCAAGGGGGACACCCCCTTGCAACCCCCGGTCAAAGCATCCAAAGTGTCAAAGCGTCTATTGTCTGCCTCTGACGGGCCATATATAGTACGTGTTCGTCTTGTAGTCGTTGTTCACGTGGCCGTTGCCGAGGGACACGTACCAAGCGTAGATCGAGTTGGACGCGTAGGTAGTGGACGACCAGTAGTAGCTCGTCTGTACGCCCGAGAACGCATCACCATCGGTCCATATCGCTGTACCGGCTGCATTAGACAAAGCAGGGGAAGCATAACCAAAATTAATAAGGCTTTGGAATTCTTTGACGTTGGGTAAACGCCAGTCCGTCTGAGAAGCACCACAATTTGAATACGTTCCATCATTAATACCTATCACAAAATCCAAGGCATGTTCCCAAGTCACTTTCCCATCACCGTTGGTACCATCTGTATCAAAAGAGGAGTAGTCCGATTGTATACAGTTTGCCTTTTGAAGCCAAATAAGCCCGGTCAGGTTGTCTGTTACGGTGCCATCAGAGTTCTCGGTAAAACGAGGCGAGGCTGAAATTCCAACTGTAGTTGCGGAATTACCATCTTGCCCTTTATGTTCAACAGCACAGGTTTCTTCCGAATGATCAGACAATTTGTAGCATTTTGTTTGCCCCGTTTTTGGCACGCCTACCTTATTCATCGCGGCATCGGCCTTCTCATAAACCTCCGTCAAAGTATGACCTGTACTCCCCGGCGCACTGGTCGGTTCCGTAAAACCACCACTTGGCGCGGTGGCTTCCTCTCCAGTATCAAGGCGTTTATAAATATCCTCAATCGTGAACATGGCACTGCCAGCGTCGGTTGGAGCCGCTGGAGAGTTAAGATCACCAGCCAATAGCGGCAACGGCGAAC
>JAGLHR010000736.1 GCA_023143415.1 Thiomargarita sp.
CACCCAAACGAAAAACGCTATAAATAATTTAGCTGAGCCTGCTTTAGCTTTCAGCCTTGAAATTGATTTCAAGGTTGAGTAGTTACAACGTGTTTTGAAAATCATTTGAACCTCGAAACTTGCTTCCTCTATAACCCAAGGAGTTTTTAATGATAAAAAAAGTGACTTCCAGAAATACAAAGTCCGAAATTCTTGAGGCTTTGAAAGAATTAGAAAGCACTTATAAAGAGCTAGAAAGCAAAAAAGTGCTTACTTCTCCAGCAAAAGCAGCAACCACGCCAATCCCCAAAGTTTCCAAAAAGGAAATTAAGGAAACTGTTGTGCAATCTAAAAACGCTCATGCGACGATGGAGGAAATGATTCAAGCATTGGAGTCATTGGGTGAAAAATTTAATACGGCTTTAAGTCAATTGTCAACAAATTTGCTTGTAGAAGCCTCGCATTTAAAAGAGGTTCGTACCGATGTCGATGATGAAAGTAATCGTTTAGTGAGCTTATATGATCTCAAAATTGAAGAGAATACCCTTAGCGAGTTACTTAAACAATATTCAGACACCGCCGAACAGTTTCAAGAGACACTGAAACAAAAGCGCGAAGAGCTTGAAAAAAACTGGTTTGAAAATAATCAAGCGAGTAATACGGAAAAAGAGGAAAAAGAACGGTATCTTCAAGAGCAAGAAACCGCTGTTAATAAAACCCAAAAGCGGGATGAGAGTGAGTATAAGTATGATTTAACGCAGAAACGTGAATTCAATAACGAAGAATATAGTCAGCAGCAAAGGCAGTTGCAACAAGCCCTAAATGAAATTGAAGAAACGCGCCGTAAAGTTTGGGATGAGCATGAGAAAACACTGGTGAAACGCGAAAAGCAATTTGAAGAGGATAAAACCAAGGTTGAACGTTTTCCCAAAGAATTGGAGACAGCTATCAAAAAAGCTAAAGAAGAGGGTACTGGTATTGCCCGTCATCAAGCCAAGATTAAGGTTGATCTGGCTGCTAAAGAGTTTTCCGGTGACGAAGAAGTGTATAAATTGAAAATTTTATCACTTGAAGAGCAAGTCGCCACTCAAGCCGCTCAAATTGATAAACTTTCTAAACAATTAGAAGCGGCACTTCAACAGGCTCAAGTATTAGCCGTGAAAGCCATCGAAGGGGCTTCAAGCCATAGTTCTTTTGAAGCGTTAAAAGAAATTGCCTTAGAGCAGGCTAAAAATCCTTCCAAGGCGAAGTAGTCAGTATAAAACTGGAGTAACTACTCAGCGGTTAGCCTTGAAATAAATTTCCCTCGTTCCCAAGCTCTAGCTTGGGAACGAGGGGCAAAACTCGAAATGATGAATAAAAGTAAGTTAATGTAAGTTATTGTTTTTTTATAAACTTATGTTTATCATAGAATAGAATTCAACTTTATGGAAACCTCGTCGTGAATATATTTCTCATCAGTTTATCTGCAATTTTGTTGTACATTATTGCTGCTGGCTTATATAAGTATCGGGTAGGCAGCAATGCCTTTTCCTCTAAACATATTTTATTATTATTAGGTGGATTAGCAATATGCCTACACGCGCTAGTATTGTACCAAAACATGGTAATACCTTCCGGTTTCAATTTAGGTTTTTTTAATGCGGCTTCATTGATGGCTTGGGTGATTGCAACATTATTATTATTGAGCATATTACGTCAGCCCGTAGAAAATCTCGCGACAGTCATATTTCCTCTTGCAGCACTGACTATAGGTTTAGAAAGTTATTTTCACTCTGAACGCATTTTATCTAATCAGCCTTATGGTGTAACACTTCATATTTTATTTTCCATCACCGCCTATAGTTTATTAAGCATTTCAGCATTACAAGCCTTATTTTTAGCCTATCAAGATTACCAATTACATCATAAACGCCCTGGTTGGGTGATACGAATATTACCCCCATTACAAATCATGGAAAAACTACTCTTTCAAATGATTGCAGTGGGATTTATATTGCTCAGTTTTAGCCTTGTTAGCGGTATTGTCTTTTTAGAAGATATTTTCGCACAACATTTGGTACATAAAACAATATTGTCAATAGTCGCATGGTGTGTTTTTGGAATCTTATTATGGGGGCATTGGCGTTATGGTTGGCGTGGAAAAAAAGCAATACGGTGGAATCTCAGTGGTTTTTTTGTCTTAATGTTGGCTTATTTTGGGAGTAAAATGGTACTTGAACTAATTTTGCAACGTTAAGGAAAAAACGAGAGAAAAGTGTTCAGACGATGACGCAATTAAACGGCATTTTATACTGGCAGGTTTTTGAAACCTGCCAGTTTTTTTTTTGGAGTCGATTTTTTGTAACAGGGCAACCATAAAGGATTGCCCCTACAACATTTCAGCCTAAAGTTTT
>JAGLHR010000737.1 GCA_023143415.1 Thiomargarita sp.
GGTGGGTTTCCACTTCGTTCCTACCCACCATACTTTACTCATTATTTATGATGATGAAAAATGGTGGGTTTCCACTTCGTTCCTACCCACCCTACATTTTATTTATCTCTCAATTTTGATAAGATACAAAAAAAGCACTTTTAGTTCTGATGCAATTGCATCAAAGCACGTCGATAGTCAACGGGCATAATTTTGACAAATTTCGGTAAATACTCATCCCAGTTTTCAAGAATTTCCTTTGCGCGATGACTATTGGTATATTTGAAATGTCGCTCAATTAGCGTTTTGAGGCGAATCGCATCATTGCCTGTCATATTGTGCATGACATCGACTAGCCCATGTGTTTCTAAATCGCCGCTTTGATGATAATTTTTTTCTAAAGCGATTTCTTCTGCGACAATGGGTTCTAGTTCAACCATCGACAGGTTGCAACGCTGCTCAAAATTGCCGATTTCATCAAGTACATAAGCAATTCCACCACTCATCCCGGCGGCAAAATTACGTCCAGTCGTGCCGAGTACCACGACAATACCGCCTGTCATGTATTCGCAACCGTGATCGCCAAGCCCTTCAATGACTGCGATAGCCCCTGAGTTACGCACGGCAAAACGTTCTCCGCCGACTCCTCTGAAATAGCATTCGCCGCTAATGGCACCGTATAATACCGTATTGCCGACAATGATATTTTCTTCTGCGACAATGGGACATTCTTTGGGCGGGTAAATGATTAAACGCCCCCCACTTAAACCTTTGCCGACATAGTCATTGGCTTCGCCTGTCAATTCAATCGTCACGCCATGCGCGACAAAAGCCCCAAAACTTTGTCCGGCGCAGCCGGTGACTTTAATATCAATCGTGTTTTCTGGCAGCCCTTTATGTCCATAACGTTTGGCTACTTCGCCAGATAGCATTGCGCCGAAAGTCCGATTACTATTGCAAATAGGTATTTTAATCTTGACAGGAGTACGGTTTTCTAATGCGGGTTTTGCTTGTTTGATAAGGGATTGATCTAGCGCATTTTCTAAGCCATGTTCTTGCTTTTCACAATGATAAACGGCGACATTTGGTCCCACTTCTGGTTTATATAAAATGCGTGAGAAGTCAAGTCCTTTGGCTTTCCAATGGGAAATGGCACGGCGCATATCTAGTTTATCAGAACGTCCAATCATTTCATTGATTGTGCGAAAACCCAGTTTTGCCATCCATTCTCGGATATCTTCAGCTAAAAACGTGAAGAAGTTGACGAGATATTCAGGTTTTCCCATAAAACGTTTACGCAATTCAGGGTCTTGTGTGGCGACACCGACAGGGCAGGTATTGAGATGGCATTTACGCATCATAATGCAGCCGGATACAATTAATGCGCTTGTTGCAAAGCCAAATTCATCGGCACCCAATAGGGCGGCGATGATGACATCACGCCCCGTTCGTAATCCACCATCGGTTTGCACCGCAATGCGTCCCCGCAATTTGTTGAGGATTAAGGTTTGATGGGTTTCAGCTAAACCGATTTCCCAAGGTGAACCTGCGTGTTTAATGGAAGTAACGGGACTTGCACCTGTGCCACCTTCGTAGCCGGAAATCGTTACATGATCAGCATGGGCTTTTGAAACACCTGCTGCGACTGTACCTACTCCGATTTCAGAGACGAGTTTGACGCTAATCCTTGCTTTGGGATTGACGTTTTTGAGATCGTGAATCAGTTGCGCTAAGTCTTCAATCGAATAAATGTCGTGGTGTGGGGGCGGTGAAATTAGCCCTACGCCGGGCGTGGAGTGACGAACTCGTGCAATGGTTTTATTGACTTTATGACCGGGTAATTGTCCGCCTTCGCCCGGTTTCGCGCCTTGCGCGATTTTAATTTGAATATCATCGGCATTGACTAAATATTCTGTCGTGACACCAAAACGCCCTGATGCGACTTGTTTAATGGCGGAACGTTTAGAATCACCATTAGGCAGCGGTACATAGCGTTCGGCTTTTTCGCCACCTTCTCCGGTATTGGATTTTCCGCCAAGACGATTCATGGCGATAGCGATAGTTGTGTGTGCTTCATCAGAAATAGAACCAAAGGACATTGCGCCTGTCGCAAAGCGTTTGACAATTTCTGATGCGGGTTCTACTTCTTCTAAGGGAATCGGTTCCTTAGCCAATTTAAATTCAAACAGTCCGCGTAATGTGAGTATTCGTTCATTTTGTTCATTGATTTCTTTGGCATATTCATCATATAACGCGCGGTTATTGCTGCGAGTGGCTTGTTGTAATGTGCTAATAGTTTGAGGAGTCCAAGCGTGTTTTTCTCCACCGACGCGATAAGCATATTCTCCGCCGACATCTAAGGCTTTGCGATACAGGGGTGCATTTCCATACGCTAATTGGTGTTTTTGTACGGTTTCTTCCGCTATTTCGGCTAATCCAACACCAGATGTTTTACATTGCGTGCCAGTGAAATAGTGTTCTATAAAATCATTAGCTAATCCGATTGCGTCAAAAATCTGGGCACCACAATAAGATTGATAGGTGGAAATGCCCATTTTTGACATGACTTTTAATAGTCCTTTATTTACGGCTTTGATATAGCGTTTGTGGACTTCTTGTTCAGTGAGTTTTTCAGGCAATGTGTGCCGAATACTGGAAAGTGTATCAAAAGCAAGATAGGGATTAATTGCTTCTGCCCCGTAGCCAGCGAGCAAACAAAAATGTTGAACTTCACGCGCTTCGCCCGTTTCTACGACTAAACCCGATTCTGTGCGTAAGCCTTTTTTGATCAAGTAATGATGAACAGCCGATGTTGCTAATAGGGCGGGAATAGCAATATGATCTGCATCCACAGCGCGATCTGATAGGATTAAAATATTATTACCCGCGAGTACCGCTTGTTCAGCTTGCTTGCACAGTTGGTTCAGGGCGGTTTCCATATTGATTTTCACTGATTTTTCACGGTTTGCTGAATAACAGATATTCAGCGTTTTTGTGTGAAATGCGCCACCTGTGCGAGCTTCAATACGGCGTACTTTTTCTAAATCGGTATTCGTCAAAATGGGCTGACGGACTTCAAGCCGCTTATGAGAAGGTCCTTGTTTGAGTCCTAAGAGATTCGGGCGGGGTCCAATCATGGAGACTAAGGACATGACTAATTCTTCTCGAATTGGGTCAATCGGCGGATTCGTGACTTGTGCGAAATTTTGTTTGAAGTAGTCATATAGCATTCTTGGGCGATTTGATAATACTGCCAGCGAGGTATCAACACCCATTGAGCCAATTGGGTCTTGACCACTAATAACCATTGGTATTAAAAAGAATTTCAAGTCTTCTTGCGTATAACCGAAAGCCTGTTGACGATCTAAAAACGTTTTTTTAGACGGTGGCATTGCGGCTACTTCAGGGGGTAAATCTTCTAAGGAAATTTGCGTTTCATCTAACCAAGTTTGATAGGGTGCGTTGTTGGCTAATTGCGCTTTTAATTCGGCATCATCAATAATGCGTCCTTGTTCGGTATCAATCAAAAACATTTTGCCTGGCTGCAAACGCCATTTTTTGATGATCTTTTCCTGTGGGATATTAAGTACGCCCATTTCTGAGCCCATGATCACGATGTCATCATTGGTGACGAGGTAACGCGCAGGACGTAAGCCATTTCTATCTAAAGTGGCTCCAATTTGCCGTCCATCTGTGAAGGCAACCGCTGCTGGACCATCCCAAGGTTCCATGAGGGCAGCACGATATTCGTAGAATGCGCGACGTTTTTCGTCCATGAGTGGATTATCTGCCCAGGCTTCTGGAATGAGCAGCATCATCGCTTCTGCTATGGGGTAGCCGCCCGCCACCAGTAATTCTAGGGCATTGTCAAAACTGGCAGAGTCAGAGCGTCCTTTAGTAATCAAGGGCCATAATTTTTTCAAATCATCGCCGAGTAATTCGGAAACCATCGAATGACGGCGGGCTGCCATCCAATTGATATTGCCGCGCAAGGTGTTGAATTCACCATTATGGCAAATCATGCGGAAAGGTTGCGCTAAGTCCCAAGTTGGAAATGTATTTGTTGAAAAGCGTTGATGGACGAGAGCCAGTGCCGTTACCATGCGTTCATCTAATAAATCAGGATAAAAATCTCCGACTTGATTAGCGAGTAACATGCCTTTGTATAATAGGGTGCGTGATGAAAAGGAGGGAATATAAAAATGGGTTTTATCAAGTTTCAATTCGCGTTCAACGATATGTTCGATTATTTTGCGAATAATAAACAGTTTCCGCTCAAAAGTATCCTGATCGGCGCAATTGTCCCCTTTTTTTATAAATATCTGCCGAATCACAGGCTCACAAGCTTTAACACTTTCGCCTAAGCAGTTATTATTCGTTGGTACATCTCGCCAGCCTAGTAAAATTTGTCCTTCATCGGCAATAATTTTAGTCACCACTTTTTCACAAGCGGCTTCTGCATCACGCGGCAAAAATACCATGCCCACACCATATTCACCGAGCGGCGGCAAGGGCGTTGTAAAAGAGGCTTTGCACATTTCGCGCAAAAAAGCATCTGGCGTTTGGATAAGAATTCCAGCCCCGTCGCCAGCGAGAGGATCAGCACCTACTGCACCTCGATGGGTTAGATTTTTTAGGATTTCTAAACCTTGTTTGATAATTTCGTGGTTTTTATGCCCTTTGATATGAACAATAAAACCGACACCACAGGCATCATGTTCATTCTGTGGATCATAGAGTCCTTGTTTGTGTGGCAGAGTGCCGTGACTCATTAGTTTTTCTCCATCTGTATTATTATGTTAATTGTAACTATTTAGGTAACTACTCAGGGCTCAGGGCAACCACAAGGGTGTGCAGCCTACATCAGGGCAACCACAAGGGATTGCCCCTACATCAGGGCAACCACAAGGGATTGCCCCTACATCAGAATATTTTCGTCAGTTTTCATAAGGAGATTGTTGTAGGGGCAATCCTTTATGGTTGCCCTGAGTAATTAACTATTTATATTTTAATTTGGGCTGAGGTTTAAGAAATCCTTTGAAAAAAATCGGATTTCTAAGAATTTGAAAATCGACATCACTTTAATTATAATGATTATGAGCATGGAAACGTATTAACCACTCGCATAAAAAAATTTTGTGTTCACTACATTCCAGTTTTTTCTATATTTGGAATCTATCATTTTAGTCTCAATGATAAACAATATTTGAAGTGAAATTTTTTTGAAGAAAAAGTTTAGCCTCGAATTAGAATTGAATTTTTAATTAGAATTGATATATTGCAATATTCAGTGTTTCATCAGATTTGAATTATTTCACTAGAATTTATTGACTGATGTTACGCACTATGTTTCCAAGAGGTTTAAGAAATTCTGATTCAGAACAAAAAATCGGATTTCTTAGCTCGAATAGAATCGCTTTGCGTCACATCAGTTATTGAGACACTTTCATCAAAAAAAGGTTTTAAAATAATGGAAAATGAAAGCCAAAATGTTGTGATTACCAACATAAAAATGCCATTTTTTTCTATGGTTATTTTTATGATTAAATGGGTATTTGCCCTTATCCCTGCACTTATTATAATTGCTCTATTATGGATGGGTTTAGAAATGGCAATCAATATGCTGGGTTTGGAAGAAATGCTTGGCGAATTGATGCCTTCACAATCACCATAAAAATGGTGAATTATGAATGGTTTCGAGGTTTCAGTTTTTTTTCAAAAAACTGAAACCTCGAATGGTGATCGGATATGATGGAGTCCATTCGAGGCTAAAGTTTTTTGAAGAAAAACTTTAGCCTCGAATGCTTTAGCTTTGGTCGCTAGTAATTTTGTCACAGCCAAAGTTAATGTTGGATACCAAACAACAAAGTTAATGTTGGACTCCAAATCACAAAGCTAAAGCATTCGAGGTTTCCGTTTTTTTTTCAAAAAACGGAAACCTCGAATGTACTCCAAACAACAAAGCTAAAGCATTCGAGGTTTGAGTTTTTTGAAGAAAAACTCAAACCTCGAAAACCATTCATAATTCACCATTCACCATTGAATTGATATGATAATTCACAATAAAATTCAACAAGAAGCGACTCAATTACGCGATTCGATTAATGAGCATAATTATTGTTATTATGTGCTTGATGAGCCCCGTATCCCTGATAGCGAATATGATCGCTTAATGCTGGCGTTACAAGCACTTGAAGCAGAATATCCCGATCTGGTTACGCCAGACACTCCTACCCAACGTGTGGGTGCAGCCCCTTTGAGCGCGTTTGCTGAAGTGGCTCATACGATACCCATGTTATCTTTAAATAATGCGTTTGAGCATAAGGAAGTGCATGATTTTGATCAACGGGTTAGGGAACGTTTGGGGGAGGAAGCGATTGAATATGTGGCTGAACCTAAATTAGATGGGCTTGCAGTGAGTTTGCGTTATGAAAAGGGTTTGTTGGTGAAAGCCGCTACACGGGGTGATGGTAGTAGTGGTGAAGATGTGACTCAAAATGTTAAAACGATTAAGGCGATTCCGCTCCGTTTGCGGGGCGATGATTTCCCTCATTTCTTAGAAGTGCGCGGCGAAGTATTTATGCCTAAAGTCGGTTTTGAGAGATTGAATCGACAACAAATCGCTAAAGGTGAAAAAACCTTTGCTAATCCACGCAATGCGGCGGCGGGGAGTTTGCGTCAATTGGATTCTCGTCTGACGGCGAATCGCCCTTTGAGTTTTTTTAGTTATGGCGTGGTTGATGGGGAACGGTGCATTGAGAGCCATTATGAGATTTTACACCGTTTGCAAGTTTGGGGGTTCCCTATTTATGTTGATATAGAGCTTGTTCATGGTATTCAAGGCTGTTTGGATTATTATCAAGGGATATTGGCACGCCGCGACGCGCTGCCCTTTGATATTGACGGGGTTGTGTATAAAGTCAATCGTATTGCTCAACAAGAAAAACTGGGTTTTGTTTCCCGCGCACCACGCTGGGCGATTGCCCATAAGTTTCCCGCACAAGAAGCGCTCACACAATTATTAGAAATTGATGTACAAGTTGGGCGCACTGGGGCATTGACACCGGTTGCCCGCCTCGCGCCGGTTAATGTTGGCGGTGTCACTGTGACTAATGCGACTTTACATAATCAGGATGAGATTAATCGCAAAGATGTGCGTGTTGGGGATACGATTATTGTGCGCCGTGCGGGTGATGTGATTCCTGAAGTTGTGCGTGTACTTCCAGAAAAACGGCTGGCTAATACGGAACCCTTTGTTTTACCAAGTAAATGTCCCGCTTGTGGTTCCGATGTGAAGCGTGTCAAGGAGGAGGCGGTGTTACGCTGCACCGGTGGTTTATTTTGTCCGGCGCAACGTAAACAGGCGTTACAGCATTTTGCATCACGACGTGCAATGGATATTGATGGTTTAGGCGAAAGGTTGGTTGTGCAATTGATAGATGCTGGTTTGGTCAATAATATTGCGGATATTTATGTTTTAAGTCATAAAGAATGGGCAGGGCTTGAACGTATGGCTGATAAATCTGCTAATAATATTATTGTGGCACTTGATAAGAGTAAGACGACGACTTTAGCTCGTTTTCTCTATGCACTTGGCATCCGCGAAGTTGGGGAATCGACTGCCCGCATTCTTACACAACATTTTGGTTCCCTAGAAAAACTGATGCAAGCGACGGTTGATGAATTGCAAAAAGTCCCCGATATTGGGCCGATTGTCGCAGAATATATTGTGGTTTTTTTCAGAGAACGCGCTAATTTGGAGATTATTCAACGCTTACAAGATGTCGGTGTCCATTGGTTAGAAAATGAAGTTCTTCCGGCAACCGCACAATCCTTAGCGGGTAAAACCTTTGTATTAACGGGGACTTTAACCAATATGACTCGTAAAGAAACAAAGGCGCGTTTAGAAGCTTTAGGGGCAAAAGTGAGTAGTAGCGTTTCTAAAAAAACGCATTATGTGGTGGCAGGTGAAAAGGCGGGGAGTAAATTGAATAAGGCGCGTGCTTTGGGTATTAAGGTGATTGATGAGGCAGCGTTGTTGGCGTTATTGTAGAATGACAAAGCTGAAGCGTTGTACTCCAAAAAACGTCAAAATTTCCAATGGAGTACAACGCTTCAGCTTTGGAGACTTTATAACTGATGTTACGCACTATGT
>JAGLHR010000738.1 GCA_023143415.1 Thiomargarita sp.
GATTTTAGGATAATCAGGATTAATCTTAAAAATCATCCTGTCAATCCTTCAATCAATCCTATTTCAACTCCTTATCCCCAAAAACCACTTATGCTTCTAATTCTCTCGCTTGGGCAAATTTGGCTTTGGGCAGTTCTGTTTCGTCTTGTTTGAGTAGTTCTCTAGCTTGTTGAGTTAATTCACCCAGGGTATCTTTAGGCAAATAAGAGCAGATTTTTTTGTGAGGTTGCCCTTATGTTTTTGCCATTCTTTGTGACTGAAATAACGGTTGAGCTTGCGGCTGACGATTTTAACCTATTCATTGGGGTACGCTTTCTATCTCTCAAGTTAATGCCAATTTTCAAAAAGTAAAGTCAGCAATCTTTTCTGTTCTTTGAGTAATTTTTGTTGTTCTCCTATTAATTCAGACAATTGAATGTGCATTTTTTCAATTAATTCAATCGTGTTTTGATAACGTGTGAGTAAACTCATTTCTTCTGTATGTTGTCGTTTTTGTAAACGATGTGCAACAAGTGGGGAACGATTGAGTCTCAAACGTTTTAAAGTAAACGTGCCGGTTGGTGTCAATGGGTGAAGCGTGCCATCTTTTAGTTCCAGAAAATGTTTTGAATGTGGCTCATGGCGAGGATTCCATAACACCGGGTCATTAGCGTGTGTTGACCAATAATTCAATTTGTACTGGTTACAATGAATACAACAATAAACGAGATTTTTTAGGTTATCACTGCCTTGCTTCGTACTTGGTTGAAAATGGTCAATCGTCAGTTGTCCTCCAGTGTCTATTTCTGTCACACCACAAAATTCACAAGCAAAATTCGCTCGTTGTCGAACTTGTTCTCGAACATCAACGGTTATTGTCATTTTGCTAAACTCAATTTCGTTTGTTGAACCAGTTGGTTATGTAATTGAATAATTTCTCCTTTTAAAGTTTCATTTTCAGCCATCATCTCCTGTATTCGTTTTGTTACAGTCATCAACTGAATAAATGCCGTATTAACCTGAGTTTGTAAAATCGTTATTCTGGTTTCATCAGATGACTTAGTTAACGTTTGGGTTTCAGCGTCATCTTGAAAAGCATACCACTGTTCTAATAAGCTTTGTTCTTCTGAAGAAAGTGATTTTCCTCGTGTCGATTTATCATGTAATTGTTTTGCCAATTCATCAGAAATCATTTTGGATTCCTTTTTCGTTAGTTGTTTTACATTGTTTGAACAGGATGAGACGGATTTTAGGATAATCAAAATTCTTCTTAAAAATCATCCTGTCAATCCTTCAATCCGTTAAATCCTGTTCAAAAACAATAAGATAAAATATAACATGAAATGGTGGGTTTCGCTCTACCCGCCTATTCTTGCTATACTTTGAGAGATTTTACTTTTTTCAAACTTAACCCGGTTGCTTGTGCTATCTGTTCTTCTGTCAGTACACCAATAGACCACAAGTTGCGAGCCGATTCTTCCCTGGCTTTCTGTTCACCTTTATTCAAGCCTTTTTCTTCACCTTCTTTCAAACCTTCTTCTTTAGCTTCGTCCTTGATTTTCTGGATTTTTTCTTGTTTCACGGCTTCCATACTGTATTCATCGAACATCTTCGCACGTTCTTGGGGAGTCACTTTGTCTTTTTCAATTAATTCAAAAACCTGTTGGATTTCAGGG
>JAGLHR010000739.1 GCA_023143415.1 Thiomargarita sp.
TTTTTTTTGCCTCCGTCGGAGTACAGCGAATTAGCGAAATAAACGAATTAGAAACCCAGTTTTTTGAAAAAACTTGGTTTATTTCCTACTTATGTGTGAGAACAAAACGATTTATAGTCTCATTTAGGAGAATATAACGATGATTAAAGAAAACCAAGATGGTGAACAAACCGTTTTTTTTAGATAAAACCAATCAACTGTTTGATGACTTTAAAAGTTGGTTATCTGAGGAAAATTTTTTGGTTGAAGAAAGAGAAATTGAACTCGCTGAAGAATGGTGATTATATGGCTCCTTCTTCGCTGGTGGTGAAGACAGCGCAGGAAGAACTGGCTGAAATCAATCCGATTGGGGCTTGCATTATTGAGGCGAAAGGTCGAATTGATGTCGAAGGTTTATTTGGAATAGAACATATCGGGTACTTTGTCAATGGTGGTCCTCTTCTCAGTGCCGACAGACAATTGTACGAGGAGATTGATGACGATGGTTGGTATTTTGAAATCCTATTTGATGGATTTACTAACAACCAGAGAAGATGCCGATTATGAATTGTGTGTCAAAAAAAGTGGCATCAAGACAACTCAAGAAAGCACGGGAATTTGTTCACACCATTGCCTTGGAGATAGAAAAATGATGAACTTAAAAGAGAGAGAATTGAGCAACCAGCTTTTTACAACGCTCAAACGGCAATTTCCTGAAATAGATTTAGTGGAAATTGTGGAAAGCCCTGTTCAAGCGGATGGTATCCGTGTGCGTATGATTATGCCAGAAGACGAGGATAAAGAAATTGAAATCAGGGAAAAAGCCAGCGAAATTTCAACAGATATTCTATTAGATTACGGCTATCTTATGCTCATCAGTTCTGCCAGCCGAGTCGAACAAGTGTAAGTTTGCAACATCATCTGTTTCCTCGTTCCAAAACGGAATTTGGGAATGCATTATAAGTACAAGTTTTAGCACTTTTTGGAGTCCAAACCTTTAGATTTGGACGTGTTGGAGTCCAAACCTTTAGATTTGGACGTGTTGAAATCCAAACCTTTAGATTTGGACGTGTTGAAATCCAAACCTTTAGATTTGGACGTGTTGGAGTCCAAACCTTTAGATTTGGACGTGACCAAATGACCGAGTGCCAAATCTGAAGGTTTGGACTCCATCATATCCGATAACTTGTGCTGAAGGACTTACTTGTGTATATTTCTCGTTATCAAAGGGACGAGAGAAATAATTAATATCAGATTCTTTTAGTCTGGTATTTGGCAATAATCATGGAAATTAAAAAACTCCATTTCTCGTTCCCAAACAGAGTTTGGGAACGAGAGAAAAATATAATAAAATCATAATGTTACCGTTTTTTTTAAATCCGTTGTATTCTAAAATCCGTTGTACTAATCCGTTGTACTAATCCGCTGTACTCATTAAAAATCAGGTAAAATAAACAAAGTGACACCGAAACACGAACCCTTTGATGAAACGGCAAAAGCATTTTATCATCATTTCTTTAAAAGTCGGAGATTTCAAGTCGAAAGGTTTCCAAAATCTGTCAGGTATTTGGACGGAAATCCAGACCTGACAGGTTTCCAAAACCTGTCAGGTCTTTGGACGAAAATCCAGTCTTAAATCCGATATATTTACAACTGGTGTTTGACTAAATAGTCTTTAGGGACAGTCGCTTGCGCCAATTCTACTAGCCGTGTGTGATGTGTGAAAAATAAAATTTGTGTTTTTTGGCCTAATTCCCCTAAAATGTCAAGTGTGACTTTAGAGCGATCATCATCAAAATTGATGAGAATATCGTCTAAAATCAATGGAAGGGGGGCATTTTTCTCAATATGACGTTCAATACTCGCTAAGCGCAGTGCTAAATAAAGTTGATCGCGGGTTCCATCACTCATGCCTGTTGTAGGAATACGCGCATTGTCCAGGGTACGCATACCCACTAAAATGGGTTGATCATTATGACCACTATAATCCGTTTTTAAGCCACAAAAACTGTTTAAAGTGAGACGTTGAAATAACGCACTGGCGCGTTTTACGATAGGCCCTTGATTTTGTTCACGATAACGTTCCATTGACTTTCGTAGCACTGAGGCGGCTAAATGGACTTGCATATAACGTTCACTTAAATTCTCCACTTCGGCGAGAGCCAGTTGTGCTTCATCGGCAGCGATGGCGGCGATTGCATTACCATCCATTTGTTTTAACAGGGTGCGTAGTTCACCAATACTTTGATCAATACTAGAACGTTCTTGTTCTCGCCCTTGAATTTGTTCGGTGCAACTTTGTAATTGCCCTGGTAATTGATCAATATCCACCTGTGCGGCGGCTTCTGCAAGTTCTCCGAGTGACATGCCCTCGCCCTGTTCTAATAACTGTTCTTCGACATCCGCCAAATCCTGTTGCAGTTCTTTTTTATGTGAAGAAGTTTTTTCGGCTTCTTCTAAAGCATCCAAATTATCACAATGTGCTTGTTCGAGCAGTATTTGTAAATGGGCTTGTGAGGTTTTGACTTGGCGAATGGCATTGCTGAGGCGTTGCTGTTCAGCTTGAAGATGCTGTTGCAATTGTTCGGAGCGCGTTAAATCTTTTTCAGCTTGGCTTAAATAGTTAGATAATGCTGGCACGGCTTGTTCAGCAGTCTCTTCAACTAATTCAGGGGCGATTTTTTGGACGAGTGTTGCCACATCATGTCTGAAAATGTCTGCATCTCTTTGCATCAATTCTACCCGCCGCCGTAAACCACTGGCTTTATCCATTTGATTTAAGACTTGATCTAAGTCATTCAGCAGATTGCGAGCCGTTTCAGAAGGCGTATCGGGTGGCATCAACAATGGAGTCATGGCTTGCGCCCAATTGGTTTGCCATTGTTTTAAAGCATCGTTAGCCTGCTGTTGTGCAATCAGTGTACGTTGCTGTTCTTTATATAAGTTATTGATTTCTAAGTGTAAATTATCACGTTGACGTTGCTGAGTCGTCACTTCATTGATACAGGCTTCACCTTGTCCAATTAAGTCAGATAAGCGCGTTAACAATTTCCCCTTGACAAAGATTTTTAAAGCCGTCAAAGCCTGCATCAACTCTTTGCAAAGGGCTGAGATTAATTGTTGTTGATCTTGTAAATGTTGACGACGTTCTCGTAAAATAGCGGTTTGCTGGCGTAAAGCAAGTGCTTCATTAAGCCAACTCCGCATTTCAGTGGGGCTCCAAGGTTTGATATTTGTCGTTTTCCAACTCTCTTCCCATTCCTTCTGTAAATTATTGATTAACGCTTCTACCGTATGCCATTTTTTCGTTTGTTGTTCCTGTTCATGTTGCGCGCTCTTTTGTTCAGCCAATAAGATGCTATATTCAACGACACGTTTTGCTTCACGCCGCAAACGATCTGATAATTCATCGGCATCAAGCATCGTTTCTTCAAAGGTTTCAAAAACAGCCGTTTCTCCTTTTTTAGTAAGTGTAGGCGTGTCAAAGGGATAAACATTATCTTCCTTGACTTCAAAGAGGGAAAGGTTATTTTTTTCCTTGGGGGAGTGAGGAGATTTTAACTTTTTAATCTTCTGCCAGTGTTTTTCACGCAGATTTCTTGCTTTTTCCAATGCCTCCTCAGTGGGGATTTCTCCTGCCCAAGAAAGGGCATTAATTTTTTGCTTTGAACGATCATTCCGTTGGCGTGCTTCCAAAAGCCGTTCTTTAATCCGTTGCCGATCATTTTCAAACTCTTGAAAGCGAAGAATAAAACGATCAATTCTTTCTATTTTTGGCAATGCCGCTTTTTCCAACGCTTCCAAAGATTGATTCCAACCGATCTGTTTTAAGCCAATTTCTGCCTTTTCTGTGAACAAGCGAACTTCTTGCACATCTTTCGCCAGTATTTCTTCTAAATTGCCATATTTACAGGCGCGTGTTAAGACAGCCCGTAACAGATTCAAATCTGGGGCGTTGGGCAAAGCCTCTAAAACATGACGTTGTTGAGTGAATTGCTCAGTCACTTCTGATAAGCGTTTTTCGATATTGCCCTGTTTTTCAAATAGGGCGGGTGCTTGTGCTGCCCATCTCTTAACATATTCCCGTTGCTGATTTGTCACAGCGAGTTTTGAAGGAATATCTTTTAAATCCAATTGGGGATAAATACGCTGTAAAAGGGCGCGAGCTTCACTTTCCACCGTTCGCATTTCAGTGCGTACCCCCGGCAAATCACGCGCTGCTTTTTGATGACTTCCTAAATGCCCTCGCAAATCATCAATAGTGGCTTTATGTGCCAATAATGCTTGGGGTACATTGATTGCGTCAATTTGATTCTGTAAATTGGTAATATCCTGTTGAGCTTGTTCTTCTTGAAGTTTTGCGGTACGCAAAGCAATTTTCGCTTCAGAATGTTTTGATTCCGCATCGTCAGGTAATAAAATCACTTGAAGCAAAAGGGCTAATTCGGCTTTAAGTTCTTGATGCCTTTGCAAGCGGGGGCGAGTACGTTTTATACGTTCTAAGCGATTCTGCTCTGCGCGATAGGTTTGTAATTGGCGCGTTAATTCAATATGTCGTTGTTGCGCTTCATCCAATCTTTTAGCCTGTTCGCTCCATTTGTCAACGGATAATGAGGTTTCTTGAATACGTTTACAGGCTTCTTTATAATCACGAATGGTTTTATTTAATAAAGGCTTACTGCCACGCGCTTTAAATAATTCATCTTTTTCCCGATCCAATTCGCTTAAAACATCATGTACTTTTAAAGTACCAGTACCTGCTTCAAATAAACTTTCACCAACATCGCCGCCCCCATCAAGTAAATCTTCGCCACCCTGCCGTAAACGTTCATGATCAAAACAACAGAGAGCGGTAAATTGCGATGCTTTCATGCCCCCCAAAAATGCTTGTAAGCATTCTTCATCTATCGGTTTATTATTGACATCAAGCAACGTATTTTTACGCCCTTTGCGCCGATAACACATTAATTCTTCACCGTTGCTATTCAGTAATCGCGCTCCAATGCGTAATTTATCATTCGCATGAAGATAAGCATCTGAGGTACGCACTGGCATTCCGAAGAAAAAATGCGTCAAAGCGCGACGCATTGTACTTTTACCTGCCTCATTCGCCCCATAAAGCAGATGTAAACCAGGTGCAGAAAAATCTAAGGTTTTATTAGTAAAAAGCCCAAAAGCAACTAAATCAAGTTGTAAAATTTTCATATTTTGCAGGATATTAATCCATAAACATTTGATTTTTAAATATTTAATGATAAAATGTCGTTTATTTTTTTAATTTTTCAATTCTGAATTTTTTAATTTTAACAAATTAAAATGTACTATACAATAACTTTGCCATTTTTAAAATTTTTGAACAGGATTCCATTCGAGGTTTTAGTTTTTTGAAGAAAAACTAAAACCTTGAGGTTCTTGCAAAACTCTTATGATGAGGGCAGACACGCAGGTCTGCCCCTACAAAACCTCACGTCTTTCAGTCGGGGCGAACCTGCGTGTTCGCCCTTTTTCAGGGGCGAACCTGCGTGTTCGCCCTCATCATAAGAGTTTTGCAAGAGCCTCCCTTGAATAAAGTTTTTTGAAGAAAAACTTTAGGCTGGAAAACGGATTAAGTACTGAAGCATAAGTTTTAATACTTTTTGGTATCCAACATTAACTTTGATTGCTAGTAATTTGGGAGCAGCCAAAGCTGAAGCGTTGGACTCCATCATATCCGATAACTTATGCTTCAGTACTTAGATTAACAAGATTTAAAAAACCATGAGCCATGTAGCCATGGCTGATTGGCAAATTGATAATTTGGTTTATTGGTTTATCAGTTGTATGATTTGACGAAAGGGGAGATTGAGATAGTGAAAAAAAAGTTTGTAGTTCATATTAGGGTCTGATGTGACGCAAAGCGATTCTATTCGAGCTTAGAAAT
>JAGLHR010000074.1 GCA_023143415.1 Thiomargarita sp.
CAAACCACAAAGCTAAAGCGTTGTACTCCATTTTCAAAAAAAATCAACTCTTAATTCGCATTAGCTGTTTGATTTTAAAGCGGTTTCTAAAAAAATCAATCGTATTAATGAAACAGCCATCATTCTCGTCCAAATTGATTGAGTGATATTATACATTATTTACCTAATTTACCTAATAATGGTCAAATTTTTTTTAAGAATGGAGGTAAAAACAAATTTTTATACCCATTAAAAAAGTGATAAAATTAATCGTTTTCCTTTGTTATAAGTCATTTTAAGAACGTTGGTATTTTTTTTGCTTATTTTTTGATTTCCTAAAATATTTGTTTTCAGTTTTCAATGGGTGTATAATGTTAAAAGGATGGGCAACAACAGGACGTTGCCCACCACACGTTGATGAACAAGAACTGACCGGTTTCAAAAAACGGTCAGTTGGGTAGGCCGTTGCATATATATGTTGTGTGCATCGGCATATCACATCAGGAACACATCGGGTAAATGATGTTTTAACGGTGAGTAACAACCTTGCCCACCTGGCTTTTTTAATGAGGAAGGTGGGCAATAAAAGGACTTTGCCCACCCTACATGGCTTTGCCCACCCTACATGGCTTTTTTAATGAGGAAGGTGGGCAACAAAAAGACGTTGCCCACCCTACATGCCTTTGTAAAATCGCATCAAACAGCGTATTCGTTCGTCAATTCGTTGCACTCGTTCATTTACTTTTCAACGCTTCAATGCCATCCCAATTATCAGGTATGCCATCTTTTTGGAAATGTTCGCAGCGTTTAAGATAAATCTGTGCTGCCTTATCGTCAGCATGGAACTGTAAGATTTGTTTGAAACAGTTTGTCGCTTGTACAAATTGTTTTTGGCGATAATAGGTTAGTCCTTGCTTAAAATCGTCACGGGTTTTCATCTTCATCTCTCGAATAGATGGCGCATCGCCATCAAAGACTTCATAAACCGTCACGGCTTTTGACTTGCCTTTGACTATCACTCTATCAATTGTGCGGATAGCATATTGAGAAGGCTTTTGTAAACGGGTGTAAGTCGCCTCAGAAATCAGCAAAGTCGCTCCATATATTTTTGTCATACCTTCAATGCGAGAAGCTAAATTCACCGCATCAGAAATGACCGTGCCATCCATGCGTTTTTGACCGCCCACCGTACCGAGCATCAGCAACCCTGTATGAAGTCCAATGCCAATTTTTATGCTCTGAAAGCCGGCTCTTTTTAAGAGTTTGTTATGTTTTTTCAGTGCTTCCAACATAGCAATCGCCCCTCTAACGGCATCATCAGCACAGGTGGGAAATAGAGCCATAATCGCATCACCAATATATTTGTCAATAATGCCTTTATGCTGATAAATAACCGGTTCCATTTGCCCCAAGTAAGCATTGATAAAATCAAAATTTTCCTGTGGAGTCATTGTTTCTGAAAGCGAAGTAAAATCACGCACATCGGAAAATAATGTCGTCATTTCCTTTTCAATTTGATCGCCTAATGAGACATCAACGACATTTTTCTTATTCAAGAGGTAAATAAATTCAAGCGGAACAAAACGACTGTATGCGAGATTGATATTATACAGTTGAATATGCGTCTTAATTCTCGCCAATAATTCGTTTTTTGAAATCGGTTTCGCCAAATAATCATTGGCACCCGCTTCAAGCCCTTCTATCATATCGTCAACACGATTTTTAGCCGTCAACATTAATATGGGTAATTCATTGGCTTGCATTTCCTCACGGATTTTTCGACAAACTTCTAAGCCCGTCATTTTTGGCATCATGACATCAAGTAAAATCATATCGGGTTTGAAACCGGTTTTCATGATTTCTAATGCTTCTATGCCATTCGTGGCTTGTATGAGTTCATAATTTTGCAACGAGAGATAATTAGCCAGCACTTGACGATTCACGGGTTCATCATCTACAATTAAAATCTTGAAAATGTCATATTCAGTCGTTGCTGGTTTATAGTTATTCACCTTTAATGGCTCATTCGTACTGATAATGCGCTGCAATTCACCGTTTTTTGAAGAGATTTGTAAATTCTGAACGGATTGATTTTCTGTTTGATCATTTGAAATGAGTAGCGTAAAGATAAAGCGTGAACCAACCCCAATTGTGGATTCAACACGGATTTCACCACCGTGTAATTCCACTAACTGTTTAGTCACAGCAAGCCCTAAACCAGCGCCACCATATTGCCTCGCTGTGGAACCGTCGCCTTGTTCAAAGGAGTCAAAGATTCGTATCTTATCTTTATCCTCAATACCAATGCCGCTATCAGAGATTGTTATTTCTACGCCCTTCCCCATTCTGGGTAAATCAGCGATTTGGGCTGATATTGTGACATAACCATTTTCAGTGAACTTGATGCTATTAGCAACGAGGTTATGCAAAATCTGTTGTATTCTATTCTCATCTGCGCTGACGAGCGGGAGATTAGAGGGAATCTCGTTAACCAATTGCAGATTTTTTTGAGCAATTAGCGGTTGGTTAAGCATCAACACCATATCTGCTATTTCTCGTAGCCCAACTGGACGAAGTTGGAGTTTAACATGTTTGTTTCTCATCTGTGAGAAATCCAGAAGATCATTGATCAGATTAGATAAACGTCGCCCGCTGGAAACAAGTAGGGAGAGATCAAGTATGGCTTTTTCAGGCAATTTGCCCGCGATACCATCAATTAAAGATTCCGCCAAACCAATAATACCGTTAAGGGGCGTGCGTAGTTCATGAGACGTATTCGCTAAAAATTCATCCTTGATCTTATTTTGAGCTTCGAGTGCCGTAAAGGATTCTTTTAATTGCAACGCCATCATGTTAAATGACTGACTTAATTCTCCTATTTCATCCTCACGTTCAATCAAAACCTTTTGTTCCCATTTTCCCTTAGCAAGTGCTTTAGAGGCGGTGTTTAATTGCCGGATCGGGCTCACAATCCGTTGAGCGGTGAAAATGCCGATCAAGATCGCCAGTATTAAAGCCGCTAAAAATAGCCATAAAGTGGTGCGTGTGTTGGCATTAATACGTTCCATGAAGTCGGTTTCTGGTATGACGACGACAATTAACCAATCAAGCCCCCACTTATCTTGAAAGGGCAAGACTTCAAGGAAATGTCGTTTGTCATTCCAGATAAAATGAAATTGTTTACCCGTTTTGTTCTGAGTCAAATCATCTACATCTTGGATTAAAAACCGGGCGGTGGCTCTTGTCAAAGGATTATTGCTATCTATCGTATTTAATCGTTCTGTACGCTGTTCTGAATTGCGACGATATGGTTTTTCAGAAGTGGAAGTGGCGACGAGTAATCCAGAACGCTCCATGATAAATGTTTGACCGGTTTTACCTATTTTTAAGCGTTTAAGAAACTGACTCATATCCAATAAAGTCAGATCAACGCTGGTAACAGCAAGTAAGTTGCCCTTATTGTCATAAACGGGTTGGTTAGCAGAAATACCTGTCGTCTGACTGGAGAAATAGACATAAATATCACTCCAAATCGGTTTTGTTGCCGCTGCCGCTGCCAGATACCAAGGGCGTATTCGAGGATCATAGTTTTGCCTGACGGATGATCGTTTTGTTTGTTCTGCTTGGTTATTTGTTTCCCATGTTTCCAATTCTCCGGCATTATTCACGAGTTCTATAATAATTGAATCATTTTCGCGCATTTTTGCCCCAATATATTCACCATTTTTAGTACCAATACCAATGTAACTCACTGTATTAAAAGATTTTATTTGATTCCAAAAGTAGCGCGTTAAGTTTTTTTGATATTCCTTTGTCATAAACTTTAATATTCGAGTTTCAAAGAATTTTTGTGCATAGTTTGAAGACTTGAGTGGGTTAGGGAGACTTTCTAAATCCAACAAGCCAAGACGAATGGCTTCTGCGTTAGTTTGATTAATCATAAGGGGCATTGCTGTCAGCGTTTTGAGATGCTGATGAATGCGAGCCGTGATTTCACTGCCCAATTGTGTCGCGAGATCGTCAACAGCTTTCTGCCCGTTATAAAAAGAAACCCATCCAACCAGTGTCACTGCCGCAATAATAAGAATGACAAAAGGAACAATAAGAACCGTTTTTAGGGAAACGTTTTTTGATTTAGAGATAAAGCGAATGAGAGATTTAATAAACATGAAAATATCCGTTGAAATGAAAGAAGGGCAACCACAAGGGATTGCCCCTACATCAGAAGATTTTCGTCAGTCGGAATAAGAATCTGGTTGTAGGGGCAATCCTTTATGGTTGTAGGGGCAATCCTTTATGGTTGCCCTGAATAGTTACAAATGAAAAAGCGTAGTCACGCTTTAAGATTCTGTAGTTTAACATACATCATCGCTGTCATTAAAGCATCGTTAAAAGCATCATGTTGACCAAAAATAGGTAAATCCAAGTCTTGTAAAATCGCATCAAACCGCAAATCGACATGGATTGGATGAAAAACATTTTGCTTATAATCATAGTAAATACCAGAAACCTCAATTTGTTGGTTCGGTAATGTAATCCCCAGCAATGGTTTGAGGTATTTATTAATCATGGCGACATCAAATTCTAAATAGTAGCCCACTAAAGGGCGAGAGCCGATAAAATCTAAAAAGCATAAGATTGCCTCATTAGCTTCTCTTCCATTTTCCAAATCACAATGACGTAAATGATGAATTTTGATACTGGCTTCATTTATCTCTGTGCGGGGTTTGATAAATAATTCTAACTTTTGGCTCGTCAATATCTTATTTTTATTAATCTTGACTGCACCAATTGAGAGAATTTCGGCTTTTTTAGGATTGATATTTGTGGTTTCGCAATCAAAGCAAATCAGTTCATTATCAGGTGGTTCAGCGAATAAGTACGCATATTTTTCAAGTTTGAGTTTTTTGCGATTGCGCCGCTTTTGTAGGGTTTTAAACATGAGAGTTTTTTTTTAAAATTCAAAAATTGAGGTAATTTTTCACCCTTGTTTGAATCAGAATTTTCAGAATTTTAGAATTAACAGAATTAAGAGGCTCTTGCAAAACTCTTATGATGAGGGCAGACACACAGGATTCGAGGTTTGAGTTTTTTTTTCAAAAAAACTCAAACCTCGAATGCCCCTACAAAACATCACGTTTTTCAGGATTGTAGGGGCGAACCTGCGTGT
>JAGLHR010000740.1 GCA_023143415.1 Thiomargarita sp.
CCCAGGTTCGAATCCTGGTACCCCAACCACTTTTAGCTCCTCTAGTTAGTTCCTCAAGATGAATCCCGCAGATACTTCAGATGTATCAAGCCAAATGATGATATTTACGGGTAATGCCAATCCTGCTTTGGCAAAAGCCGTAGCAACTCATCTGAATTTACCTTTAGGTAAAGCGGTTGTTGAACGTTTTAGCGACGGTGAAATCATGGTAGAAGTCCACGAAAGCGTTCGTGGCAAAGATGTTTTTATCATCCAATCGACTTGTATGCCCACCAATGATAATCTAATGGAATTACTGGTATTAGTTGATGCAATGCGACGAGCTTCAGCAAGTCGTGTTACAACTGTTATACCCTATTTAGGTTATTCTCGTCAAGATCGTCGTACTCGCTCCGCCCGCGTCCCCATCACCGCCAAAGTCATTGCCAATATGATCACCAGTGTTGGAACAGATCGTGTTCTCACTGTGGATTTACACGCTGAACAAATTCAGGGCTTTTTTGACTTACCCGTTGACAATGTTTATGGCTCCCCCATTTTAGTCAGCGATATTTGGCGACATGAATATCCCAATTTAATAGTCGTTTCACCTGATGTTGGTGGCGTTGTCCGTGCAAGAGCTTTAGCGAAGCAACTGGATGATGCGGATTTAGCCATTATTGATAAACGTCGTCCTCGTCCAAATGAGTCGATTGTCATGAATATCATCGGCAATGTAGAAAACCGTACTTGTATTATTATCGACGATATGGTTGACACCGCAGGGACTTTATGTGAAGCGGCGAGTGCCCTCAAGAAACATGGAGCGGCTAAAGTCGTTGCTTACTGTACACATCCCGTCTTATCTGGCAAAGCGGTAGAAAATATCAACGCTTCAGGCTTAGATCAATTAGTCGTTACAGACACCATTCCCTTAAAAGAAAATGCACTGGCTTGTTCAAAAATTCGTCAACTCACTATTGCTGAAATGTTAGCTGAAACGATGCGTCGAATCAATCAAGAAGAATCGGTCAATTCCTTATTTATGGAATAAATTATACTTTTATACCTGCCAGATATTGTATGAAAAACCTCTGGTCGCGGAAGTTCTTTCTTAAACATCAAAATTAATTGAAAAATCAATAACATGAAAACTTTTGAACTCAATGCAGTACGGCGTACAGACAAAGGTAAAGGTGCGAGCCGCCGCCTACGTCGCACCGGTTATATACCAGCAATCATATATGGTGTTGGTAAAGAATCCATTTCATTAACCATTTCTCATAACGAATTGCTCAAAAATTTAGAGCATGAAGCCTTCTATTCGCAAATATTGACTATCAATATTGATAATCAATCCGAAAAAGTGGTGCTTAAAGATTTACAACGTCATCCCTATCGCCCTGTGATAATGCATCTGGATTTACAACGGATAAGCGATACCAAAAAATTACAAATGCGTATCCCCTTACACTTTATTCACGAAGATCAATGTCCAGGGGTCAAACAAGACGGCGGTATCATTTCACATCATGCGGCTGAAATTGAAATACGTTGTTTTCCAAAAGATTTACCTGAATTTATTGAAGTCGATTTACAAGAAGTCGAACTCAATAAAATTCTACACTTATCGGATTTGGTACTCCCAGAAGGGGTAGAACTGGTTGGAAAAGCACTTGACGTACCTATTGTTTCTGTACATTTGGCGCGTGGTACTTCGGCAGATGAAGAAGAAGAAGAGGCGGCAGCAACAACAGAAGAGGAAACTAAAGAAGCTAAAGATGAAAAAGAGACTTCTTAATGTTCTGGAGTAACGTGAGAGGCTAAGAATTTTTTTAAGAAATTCGCTTCAAATATTGAATCAGAATTTGAGAATTTGAGAATTTTCAGAATTAAAAATAAAGTAACTACTCAGCAGTTAATGCGAATTAAGAGTTGAAAGTCTATTGAAAATGGAGTTCGAGGTTTTAGTTTTTTTTCAAAAAACTAAAACCTCGAAAACGCTTTAGCTTTGTAAATCCGTCTCCATTTTTAACTCTTAATTCGCATCGTTAGCCTTGAAATCAATTTCAAGGCTAAAAGACAAAGCAGGCTCAACTAAACTTTATAATTAGTCTCTGATGTGACGCACTATGTTTCCAAGATGTTTAAGAAATTCTGATTCAGAACAAAAAATCGTATTTCTAAGCGGCGAATAGAATCGCTTTGCGTAACATCAGTAAGTAATTACGATTTATAAAAAAAAAACGAAAGTGATAAGC
>JAGLHR010000741.1 GCA_023143415.1 Thiomargarita sp.
ATTTCTAAGCTCGAATAGAATCGCTTTGCGTCACATCAGATATTAATATCCTGTATAAAGAAAAATCCTCGAAAATAACTAAAAAAATGATTAAAAATCAAAGTGTTAATAGTAATGCATTAATACTCAAGTCTATCAACAATTCGTAAATTTGGAGGAATATGAATTGGCAAGAAGTCTGTGAACAAAGAAATTTGCAAAACTTACCCTTTAAAATTGAACTGAATAAAAGAGGGCAAATTATTATGTCACCAGCAAAAGTTTACCATTCTGCTTATCAAGGTGAAATAGAATATTTTTTACGTTCTCTTTTGAAACAGGGTAAAACACTACCAGAATGTGCTATTTTCACACGCGATGGTACAAAAGTGGCTGATGTTGTTTGGGTATCAAAGAAACGTTTTTCTATCATAAAAAAAGAAACGGAATGTTCTATTGCACCGGAAATCTGTATTGAAGTGTTATCTAGCAGTAATACTGAAGACGAGATGGTGGAAAAACGTAAACTTTATTTTGAACAAAAGGCAGAAGAAGTTTGGATTTGTAGCCAAGAAGGCAAAATGAAATTCTATAACCCTTTTGGACAAATAGAAAAGTCAAACTTAGTGCCGAAATTTCCTCATAAGATAAAAATTTAAGTTCTATTTTTTGGAGTTCAACGCTTTAGCTTTGGACTTTGGAGTTCAACGCTTTAGCGGAGTTCAACGCTTTAGCTTTGGACTTTGGAGTTCAACGCTTTAGCGTTTTTTGAAGACTCGAATTCATTTTCACCTTTTTATTAAGAGTTAAAAATGGAGTCCAAAGCTAAAGCTTTGGACTCCAAAAACGCCAAAGCTAAAGCGTTTTCGAGGTATTCTTTTCAAAAAACGAATACCTCGAACTCCATTTTCAAAAAAAATTCAACTCTTAACTCGCATTTTTTAAAGAACATACCAACAGGTTCAAAAACATGACTTATGAAACAGTTATTGGATTAGAAATTCACGCCCAATTAGCGACAAAAAGTAAAATTTTCTCATCCGCTTCAACAACTTACGGCGCATCACCCAATACACAGGCTTGTGCAGTGGATTTAGGTTTACCAGGAGTATTGCCAGTTTTAAATGAACAAGTGGTGCGTATGGCGGCTAAGTTTGGACTGGCTATTGGAGCAAAAGTTGCGCCACGCTCTGTTTTCGCCAGAAAAAATTATTTTTATCCCGATTTACCAAAAGGTTATCAAATTAGTCAATATGAATTGCCGATTGTCGGAAGTGGAGAGGTTCAGATTGAAGTCGATGGCGAGGAAAAAACCATTGGTGTTACTCGTGCTCATTTGGAAGAGGATGCAGGTAAGTCTTTACATGGAGATTTTCAGGGGTTAAGTGGTATTGATCTCAATAGGGCAGGAACCCCTTTATTGGAAATTGTCTCCGAGCCAGATATGCGTTCTCCAAAAGAGGCTGTTGCTTATATGAAAAAAATGCATTCACTCGTTCGTTATTTAGAGATTTGTGATGGCAATATGCAGGAAGGCTCTTTTCGTTGTGATGCTAATATTTCTATGCGCCCCCAAGGGCAAAAGGAACTTGGCACTCGCACGGAGTTGAAAAACCTCAATTCATTTCGTTTTGTTGAACGCGCCCTTGATTTTGAAATTGAGCGTCAAATTGATGTATTAGAAAGTGGTGCTCAAGTTATACAAGAAACACGCCTCTATGATGCGGATAAAAATGAAACGCGCCCTATGCGTACTAAGGAAGAAGCCAATGATTATCGCTATTTCCCTGATCCTGATTTGTTACCTCTAATCATTGAACCTGAGTTTTTGGAGGAGATTAAGGTTGAATTGCCTGAATTGCCTGATGATAAAAAACACCGGTTTATGCAGGAATATGATCTTTCTTTATACGATGCCAGTGTTTTGACAGTTCGCCGTGAATTGGCGGATTATTTTGAAGAAACGCTCAAAGCGTCTGGTAGTGAGGCGAATTTATGTGCGAATTGGGTTAGAGGTGATTTAACGGCTTTGCTTAATAAAAATAATTTGGATATTATCGAAACGAAAGTGACTGCTGCTGAACTTGCAGGGCTTTTGCGCCGTATTACTGATAAAACCATTTCTGGTAAAATCGCTAAAAAAGTGTTTGATGCGATGTGGAATGGTGAGGGCGATGCTGATACGATTATTGAAAAGCGTGGTTTGAAACAGGTTACAGATATAGGTGCGATTGAAAATATTGTTGATGAGGTGTTGGCTAATAATCCTAAACAATTGAATGATTATCGCAATGGCAAAGAAAAATTGTTTGGCTTTTTTGTTGGACAAGTGATGAAGGCTTCAAAGGGTAAGGCGAATCCGCAACAGGTGAATGCGTTATTGAAGAAAAAACTATAGTTTTTCGTAACGACTCAGCCTTGAAATACGAATGGAGTACAACGCTTTAGCTTTGTGCGTATTGGACAACGCTTTAGCTTTGTGCGTATTGGACAACGCTTTAGCTTTCTTTAAATTGGAGTACAACGCTTTAAAACTGAGTAGTTACAGTTTTTCTTAGTGTAGGGGCGAACCTGTGTGTTCGCCCTGTAGCCAAAATTACTCCAAAATTATCCAAAGCGTTGGACTCCAAGAACCAAA
>JAGLHR010000742.1 GCA_023143415.1 Thiomargarita sp.
AAGCGAAATAATCCAAATCTGAAGGATTCGAGGTTTGAGTTTTTTTGAAAAAAAACTCAAACCTCGAATGGACTCCAATAAATCTTCCTTAACTTAATGGCAGTGAACGGGTTGCCACGAAAAAGTCGTATTTTCAAAACCCAATAGGTAAATCATCAATCATTGACTTGGGAAACATTTTCAATTCCTCTGCTGAAAATGGAAAGTGAGGTAACCCATTTTGTATTATCTCAGCTAAAATTAACGCTTGTTTCTCATCTCGCAGTGCTTTGATTTTTTCTCTATTGGTTTGATGAGATAACCACATTTTATGAACAACAAATGCCCTTGGATCAGGCACAACCATTGGGGCTGGAAAACCATCTTCACCAATAATAATCTGTGTCACTTTTGGACTCGAAACAATCCAGCGTTGACTGGCAATCGGGCTGGCGACGAGATCATTTTCATCACCAATCGTCTCAGCCTCAGATTTCCAAGGTGGCTGCGGTTCTGGTTTAATTAAATCAATGAGGAAACCCTGATTATTACTCGCTCTAAACCGGGATTCTAAGCGTTCATAAGAATAATCAGCCTGCTTTAAGATATTCAAAATACCAGAGTTTTCTTTAGCCATTAACTTCAATTTTGTTCTGGCATCCCATAAAATATCCAAGTCATTTGTTGCCAGCATATCTGATTGTAAATGTACGCCTGCCAACATCTCATAAGCATATAGGGCATTGGTTCCAACAACCATCACATTATTGCCCAACAATCCCTGTTTTTCAAGCAAGCGCAGAATGCCTGCCACCAGTTTAGGTACTCGATTGAGTTTTAACAATTTAGCATACTTTGCCCCCAATGATAATTCTGCTTTTAAAGATTCTAAGCGTTCTTTATTTCGTTCTTTACCCGCATGAAATTGCTCATAAATTGCCTTAGTTGAAGCGGAACGAACCCCCAAACTTTTTCCGTATCCTTTACCTCCTCTTCCATGAAACAGATATTCCTTACCATTTGATTTTTTCCAACGCATTGAGCCGATGTAATGCAAACTGTGCCGATAGGTTTCCCGATAGGTTTCATAAACTTGACTCAAGTTGATAAACACTCGACGCTGTTCTAAAGATAACTCTTTCATTATATTCACTTTTTCCTTTTTATAAAGAACAAAGTCATTATAAAGGAAAAAGTATTTAAAAACAATGGGTAA
>JAGLHR010000743.1 GCA_023143415.1 Thiomargarita sp.
ACCTGACAGGTTTCCAAAACCTGTCAGGTCTGATTCAACATTGTGGAACTTATTTCATGCACGTTCCTTAAATTATTCATAATTCACCATTAACCATTCGAGGTTTGAGTTTTTTTTTCAAAAAACTCAAACCTCGAAACCATTAACCATTAATTAATGTCCTTCTTCCATCGATTGATGGGCAAGGCTTAAATAAACAATTGTCAACAGCATAAAAATAAAGGCTTGTAAAGAGATAATGAGCAGATGGAAAATTGCCCATATACCGCCGGGAATAAATTGAATCCACCAGGGCAGTAGGGCAATTAATATAAAAATCAATTCTCCAGCAAACATATTACCAAATAAACGTAGCCCCATGCTGATGGGCTTTGCTAACTCTTCGACGGTTGTCATCATAATGTTAATGGGCATTAACAGTGTTTTGGCAACGACATTGTTAGCGGAGAACGGGTGAAACAAAAACATCTTAGTAAAGCCAAGTCCTCCTTTGACTTTGATGTTGAAAAAAATAATTAACGCAAATACGCTACCTGCTAATGCCAATGGGGTGTCTAAATTCGCTGTGGGTACCACTCTCAAATGTTCAACGTGCATACTTCCAGCCACCCAAGGGAGTAAATCAACAGGTAGTAGGTCCATGGCATTCATTAAAAGAATCCAAACAAACAGCGTGAAAGCTAAGGGACCAATTAGTGGATTATAACCGATAAAGGCATCTTTGACTTGTTTTTCAACAAATTCAAGTATGATTTCTAGTATGTTTTGTATCCCAGTTGGGGGCTTATCGGGATCCAAATTATCCCCGACTTTCTTGGCTACCCACCCTAAAAGGACAGCTAAAATAAAAGCAAAAAGGAAGGTGTCTATGTGGAAAGTCCAAAAACCTTCACCAACAGATAAGTTACCTAAATGATGTTGAATGTATTCAACAGGTCCTGCGGGATCACCGTGAGATTCTGTCACGTTTAACGACTCCATTAATTAATTGATGCGATGAGATCAAAGCTAAAGCGTTGTACTCCAAATTGATCAAAGCTGAAGCGTTGTACTCCAAATTGATCAAAGCTGAAGCGTTGTACTCCAAATTGAAGGTAATAAATTATTATAATTAATAATTAATAATTAATAATTAATAATTAATAATTCACAATTTATCCAATTGCCCATTGAAAAGATAACCTAAATGGGCGATGGCAAATGTCACTATTAAAGGTATAGGGGGCAAACCAAGCCATCCCATCCCTAATATAAAAAATCCGACTGTAAATACAAAGCGTTGTATGGCAGCAAGATAAAATATTTTGACTTCTTTACCTGGCGCGACTTTTGCTAATTCAGCGGCATATTGTAATCGACGGTGAGTCATCCAAACATTGAACATCACCATGCAGCCGCCATAAGAGGCGGATTGCGCCGCTAATACCCCTTGATAGAGGTAAAAAGTATATCCCAAAGCAGCAGTTAATAATAATTGCACTGCCAGTATTTTTGATGCGCCTGTATCCGCAGTTTTTGGTTCAGAAGTGGTTTCGTCATTCATTGTAATAGAGTTAATGTGAATGATTTTTTATCAAAAAACATTTCAAATCAAATAGTTAAAATCAAATTCAACGCTAAAGCGTTGAACTCTAATTTCAACTCTTAATTCGCTTATGTAGAAAACAATTATTTTACTCCAATTATCAGAAATTATGTTGGTTGCAAAATTAAATTTAATATAAATTAATAATTATAAATTACAATTAAAACTTATAAAAAATGAGTCTTAAAAATCTATAAAGGGCAACCACAAGGGTGTGCAGCCTACATAATCATGGCAACTACAAGGGATTGCCCCTACATAATCAGGGCAACTACAAGGGATTGCCCCTACATAA
>JAGLHR010000744.1 GCA_023143415.1 Thiomargarita sp.
TTTTATAAAATCCTCATTCCTTAGCTCGAATAGAATCGCTTTGCGTAACATCAGTTAATGCGTTGTACTCCAAAAAGAGCAACAATGTAGGGTGGGTAGGAATGAAGTGGAAACCCACCGTTCCGTTGAAAAATGGTGGGTTTCCACTTCGTTCCTACCCACCCTACCTCTAAATTTTGATAAGATACGAAAAAAACAACTACTCAGCGGTTAGCCTTGAATGCGTTCCCAAGCTGGAACTTGAGAATGAGGGGGGATGTGAAATTGATTTCAAGGCGGAGTAGTTAAACCTAATCATAAATAAAACCTAAAACCTTTTCTTCAGTGATAGGTTTTGGAATAAAAGTAATACCAAGTGCCTTCGCTTTTTGGCGCACCATATCTTGAATGTTGGCTGTTAATAGGCCAATTTTTACATTTGGAAAACGCTCCAACAATTTTTTTGCTAATACTAATCCATCCATCCCAGGCATATTCAGATCAAGAATTGCAATAGTAATTTGTTGCGCTTCCGTTTTGAGGAGAGCTTCTTTAGCATCACCGGCTTCAATAATTTCGGCAAACTGATTAGCATGTTTAATAATGGCACATACCAATTTCCTAGATAGCCGACTGTCGTCAACAACCAATATCGTAGTATGAGATGTCATATTTATTTGACTTTTAATTTAATCCTGTTGTTTTTCTTGTTCCAATGCTTTTACTAAGGATTCAACTTCTTGAGCTAAATCATTCTTCATTATAAGAGCCGCTTTTTCCATCTGATCAGCACGTCCAAGTTCTTCCAGTTGTTTACAAAAATTCATCATACTCATTGCCCCCACATTGGAACAACTTCCTTTGAATTTATGGGCGGCTAAAATCAGTGTTTCACTATCGGCAGTTGTAATACCTTTTTGCAATTCACTGACATAATTGGGTATTTCCTCAAGAAGTAAGTCTATTAACCAATTAATGCCATCACGATTTATCATGTCACGGCGTTTTTCAGCTAATATTGTGGGGGAGAGTATATTGTCATCAAACATTTTTTTGATTCCTTATATCAGTTATCAATTTGGGCATAATCACTAACTGAAAATGATAGCGGATTACGCCCAGGTATCATTTGCATTTCAACTTGTAAAATAGTCATAGTACCGTTAAGTGGTGTAGGTACATCAACCCTTGGTAAAAATAATTTACCATCACTCATTGAAAAATAACCATTTTCAATAATAATTTCGCAGTAGGCGGGATCATCTTTGCATTGTTTCCTGCACTGTTGAATGCCCTGTTGAATGCCCTGTTCTAAAGTTGCGGAACAAGTACCGTCTTGCTCAATTGGTATCCCATAAGATTGAGGATCATCTTTGCATAGTTGAATGCCCTGTTGAATGCCCTGTTGTAAAGTTGTAGAACAAGTACTGTCTTGCTCAACTGGTATACTACAAACTGGTATTCCACAAGATTGAGGATCATTTTTGCATTTTGCGATACCTTCTTCAGTGGAGCCATCATAATTGCCCGTGTTTATCCCACAACTTGCTGGATTGTCCAGACATTCTGCTTTAATTTTCTCCTCAATTTCTTTTTGAATCTGTTCAGCAGTTTTTATCCCACAACTTGCTGGATTGTCCAGACATTCTGCTTTAATTTTCTCCTCAATTTCTTTTTGAGTCAGTTCATCGTCAATATTGGTGTAACGACTGATGCCGCATGAATTAGGATTTGTTTCGCAGAATTTCTTACCTTCAGCCATACCAGCTTCCATTCCCTTAGAATATCCGTTGATATAGTATTGATTATTAGTGACTGGCGTGTCGGAAGTCTCTTCAGATGATGAAGAGGATGAACTTTCTTCTGCATAAGCCAGTGCATTAAAGGTAAAGCACGCTGTTAAGATGAGTAAATTGGTGTAAAATGTTTTCATAAAAATCACCTCTCGTTTGTATTCCCAAAGCTAAAGCGTTGGGATTCCTAAAGCTAAATCGTTGAAATTCCCAAAGCTAAAGCGTTGAGATTCCTAAAGCTAAAGCGTTGGGATTCCAAATGTTGGACTCCAAATTAAGAATGTCTTGTTGGTTCATTGCACAAGGACATTAATTTACTTGCAATCTTAGGCAATGGCAATATATACTTTATTCCGCCCAGTTTTATCGCTTCACCGGGCATTCCCCACACCACACTGCTCTCTTTATCTTGCGCTATTGTAATTGCGCGAGTATCGTACATTTCTTTAATACCGCGGGCACCATCATCGCCCATACCCGTCATAATCACACCAATCGCATTACTCCCTGCGCTTTGTGCAACTGAACGAAATAGTACATCCACTGAGGGGCGATGACGATTCACAGCGACTCCTTGGTTTAAACGACAAACATAATGTGAACCTGAGCGTTCAACTAATAAATGGGAATCGCCTGGTGCAATATAAACATATCCGGGTAATATGACTTCATTATTTTTCGCTTCAGATACGGTCATTAATGAAAGTTGATTCATTCGCTTTGCAAAAGAATCACTGAAAGTCGCAGGGATATGTTGGCTAATCACGATACTGGGAAAATGGGCTGGCATTTGTGTCAATAAGACTTTGATCGCTTCGGTACCACCCGTTGAGGCACCAATAGCGATAATTTTTTCTGTTTTAGCATGACGAAGAGGGTATTCATTTTCTTTGATAATTACATCAACTGGATATTTAGGTGTTGTTTTAAAAATCGGTTTTGGTAAAGACTTTAAAGGCTGTACTTTGACATGGGCTGCTGTTCTGATTTTGCTAATAATTTCTTCCGAATAAGATTCAAAGGTTTGGACAATATCAATTTGCGGTTTACTAATAAAATCGACTGCGCCATATTCCAGTGCTTGAAGAGTAATATCTGCATTTTTTTTAGTAAATACTGATATCATCACAACAGGCATAGGGCGTAAACGCATCAAATGACTTAAAAAGGCTAAACCGTCCATGCGTGGCAATTCTATGTCTAAAGTTAAGACATCAGGATTTAATCGCTTAATTTTTTCTCTCGCAATATACGGATCAGCAGCACAACCCACCACTTCAATGTCGTTAGCGGAACTCAATATTTTTGTCAATACCTGCCGAATTAATGCAGAATCATCAACGATTAATACCTTTATTTTTTTTAACACGCCCGTTTTCATCCATCATTCCTTTTTAATTGTTAATTATTAACTATCAATTATTATGCCTTCGCCAATCTAAAAAGACAGGATTGTAGGTTACGTTTCTAAGGAACGTTGATATGCACTTTCACATTCAATTATCTGTTGCTGCGCTCTTAGCTTTTTAACACGTACTCGTCCATTGACAGGAGAAAATAGTATTTTGCGTGGATAAATATCGCCAAGGTCTTCTGCCAATAAAGTCAAACTTTCTGCTTGTAAATATGCCTTAACAAAATCAATATTTTTTTGTCCAATATTCATCATATTTTCTATAATACATCCCCCGCCAAACAACTTCACTTCAAGATTTTCCCAATAGCCGCCGTATTTCAAAATCTCGTGAATCAAACATTCCATTGCAAAACTACCATAACGACTTGCTGCACATACTTTTCTCTGTTTCCATTTATCCAAAATAACATCTGGCAACATAAAATGATTCATTCCGCCAATACCGCTAACCGAATCGCGAATACAGGCGGAGACGCAAGAACCAACGACTGTTATTAAAATTTCATCGTGACGAGTCACATAACATTCGCCTGGCAAAATTTTGGCGACAAAGTTGTTATGGTGACAATCCCAATAACGTTTAATATGCTCATAACCAGGTAAAACTTTTGGTTGCAAAGATTCTGTCTTTTGATTAATTAACACTTTATATATACTGTTTTTTGCAATAAACGAAAACGGGTACTGAGTTGAAATAAGTTTTCAGAATGTCCAATCAATAAATAACTGTCATTTTCAACAAAATTGGCAAACCGTTCTATTAAAATTTTTTGCGTGGCTTTATCAAAGTAAATTGCTACATTACGACAAAAAATAATCTCAAAAGGGCCGCGCATTGGCCAATTGTGCATCAAGTTAAGATGTTTAAAAGAGATTAATTTTTGTAGCTCAGGTATAATTTGTACAGTTCCCTCTTGCGTACCCCTTCCTTTTTTAAACCAACGTTTCAAACGTGTTGGCGATACACCTGATATTTTTTCTTCATCATATATCCCCTGTCGAGCTGTGGCAAGTACTTGAGAATCTAAGTCTGTTGCAAGAATTTTGACATCCCAATCGCTAGGTACGACTTTTTTTACTACCATTGCTATCGAATAGGCTTCTTCACCCGTTGCACAACCTGCTGACCAAATACGGAGACGGCGCGTTGTTTGTTTTTTAACGATCAGTTTGGGCAATAATTCTTTTTCTAAGCACTCGAAATGGTGCGGTTCACGAAAAAAAGCGGTGAGGTTAGTTGTTACAGCATTGATAAAATGTACCAATTCCTCTCCACCATCTGTTTTTAACAGTTTATAATAAGTAAAAAAACTCTTCAAGTTGAGGGCACGTAAACGGCGTGATAAGCGGCTATAAAGCATTTCTTGTTTATGTTCAGATAAGCGAATGCCCGTGTGTTCATTAACCAGTTTTCGCAATAAGTGAAAATCTTCTTCAGTAAAATTAAATTCTCGTTCATTCATTTTAGTATATAAGGGGGATTTTTTCGTAAAATCATCACATTTTAGCATTGGTAGGTATAAAAATTGCTTATTCATTGAATGAAGCAAAGAACGTGCAATTAAACCGCTTATTATTTTATATAATAGCATTATTTTCGAGATTTAAGTTTTTATTAAAAAAATTAAACCTCAAATTCCTTTTAAAAATTAAGATTAATCTCTTAATTCGAGAATGTCAAATGATTGGCTTTTTGAAAAGAGAGTGAGAAATATTTTTATGCCGATGAAAGTTATAAAATCTGCTTTAGAAACAAGTACATACGTCGCCAATATGAGAGCAAGTGGGCAAAAAATAGGTTTTGTGCCAACTTTGGGAGGATTACATAAGGGACACCAATTGTTAATGCAAAGGGCGCGTGAAGAAAATGATGTCGTCGTCATTAGCATTTTCTTAAATCCAATGCAGTTTAGGAAAAAACAATTTATCGAATACCCAAGCGATTTTGAACAGGATAAAACGATAGCTCGAAAAACAGATGTTGATCTGATTTTTCATCCTTCTATCGATGAGATGTTTCCGTTTGTTAAACGTATTGATGATTTTTTCCGTTTCCAAAATGATGAATTTAGGATGCGTGATAATAAACGTTTTGTGGTTGAGCCAAAGGATAAAAATGGAATTGATAATTTGATTAGAGTGCCATCAACTTTGGTTGAACAATTAGATGGGAAATTACATCCTTGGTGTTTTGACGGTTCCGCAACAATTGTTTATAAGTTATTCCAAATATTGCAGCCCAATAGGGCTTATTTTGGCGAAAAAGATATTCAGCAATTGGCGATTCTTTGGAAAATGGCTGAAACCTATTTTCCTTCTCTCAAGGTAGTCGGTGTACCTGCACTTAGAGAAGCCGATGGTTTAGCCTTTAGTTCAAGAAATGCCCTACTTTCCGATGAACAACGTCAAATTGCATTAAATGTTCATAGTGCTTTGAGACACGGAGAAAGGCTGATAAGGAGAGGTGAGTTTGAAGCCTTTCTCGTATTGAGTGCGATAAAAGAAATTATAAAAGTGCAATCTTTTGTGAATATAGACTATATCGATATTGTCGATAAAAAGTCTTTAAAACCAGTGAGTCAAATCAGTGGCGGTATTATTTTATATGTGGCATTTTTCATAAATGGTATCAGGTTAATAGATACGCTTATTGTTGATTAGGAATGCCACCGTTGGAAAACAAACCTTTTAAGAAATCCGATTTTTTTCAAAAATCGGATTTCTTAAACTTTGTGTATTCAGAGTTTTGCAAGAGCCTCCTATTTTAGATATTGACTACAAAATTAGCCTCGAAAGGTAAAAAAAAATGTTGACAGAATTCCAATTAAAACAAGATGAGCCTTCTAGTATAAAACGTTGGTTTCAAGACGATTATTTTGACTTATTTATTTGGCAAAATAACATTGGTCAAATTATTAGTTTTCAACTCTGTTATGATCGCTTAGAAAATGAGCGTGTTATCTCATGGGATCAGGAAAGAGGTTTTGGACATCATCGTGTTGATGATGGCGAATCTTCACCTTATAAAAACATGACTCCTATTTTTATAAAAGAGGGTGTATTTTTATCCTACAACGAAGTTGTACCTAAATTAATACAATCAGGCAGACAAATAAGTCAAGATATTACTTCTTTTATCTTGCAAAAACTAAACGAATATGTGCAACGATATCCAATAATAGCCAATACTTATTTATAAGCCATTGAATATAAATGTTTTTTCACTACTCAACCTGATTTATTTTCATAAAAAATTTCACAATCGACAACTAGACCTGACAGGTTTTGGAAACCTGTCAGGTCTGATTCAACATTAACTAGTCTGATTCAACAGTTCCAATTGAGAAAAAATCATTTCCCAAATCCGTTGTTCTCAGTGACAGAGTTCACCGACTGACCAAAAATCATTTGAACTTCCTCATCAAGAGCAGCACAAATCTCTTTACCAACCACTTCACCCAATTTTCTGTAAGACTCAAATTGAGCCTCGTTAAAAAACTGGTTTGCTGTTGTTTCATCAGGAAAACTGGGGTTTTTACGCCGATAGGAGAGCAAATCTTCCGGCTCTTTTCCCGTCATTGAGGTTTTGATATAAAACAACACCCCATTTTTATCATTAGGATAATGGATAATCCCTTTAACAAAATGTTTTTCGACAAGCCCATCTTTATTGGGGCGCAATGGTGTCATGTCCAATTCAAGATTTATCCCTAAATCAATGCGTGCTTTGCGTTTCAAATTGGCGAGATCATTCATCTTATAATCCGGATCAGAACTCGCCTCTGAGACAATGATTAAGCGACAACGACGTTTGAGCAGGGGATAAATACCGAGATTTTCGTGATGTCCCCCGTCAGATAGGTTGAGTTGTGAGTTTTCTTCTTTGTTAAGCGGAACAAATTCTTTCAAAAAATAACGAGGCCAAATTGTGAATTTATTAACCGTATATTTTGGATTAGGATTAGGCATCCAAACGTTCAATCTGATGTTAAATAAAATCATGTAAAAGGCCATCAGGAAATTGGTATGAGTCCCCATGGAAGGACTTGCTGCACCACCAGAAATAGCCATAGCCGTCGCCAGTTCCGTCTGACCATTGTTATAGTTTTCAGTATTGCGATAGCCTGTGGATTCAGCACCACAATAGTGTTTTGATAAAAGAAAGTAGTCCGCTCCACGTCCACTTAAATGACGATTTTTGGAACCTTGGAGATTTAAAGTGGCATTAATCAGATGATAAGGGCCGTTGTAATGTGTATGAAGTGTTTTGAGCTTGATACCTTCATTGGATTTAATTTTCCCATTTTCCCGCTTTATCATATAGGTTTTACTGAGACCATCACGATAGAACGCATGTAGAGAAACGCGATTGATATTAATCATCAAACTGATTGCAAACAGTATCATTGCCACAAAAATGGGGAGTGGCATCAGGTCAAACACAGGAACAAAAAAATAATTCGTCCAGAGCAAGCGTAAAAACTGTGCAAAAATGATAGGAAACAATGCCGCTAAGGCAAAGAACAACATCATATTAAAGAATTTCTGTACGAACTGGTTTGCCTCTTTCAAACGACTCAGGATAAAAAATAGAACGGCTGCCAATAAGGTATAGTTCAACAAAGCTGATATTTGTTCATCCACTTTGCCATATTCGTCAAGAAATAGGTAAAAGGTAAAACTAATTAATCCGACAAAAACAAGCAATAGAACGGTTATTATACCCAACCAGGCTTGTAGATTCTTGATGAGATTCCCATTCAAATTGAAAAATACAGAAAGTCCGCGTGTAATAACCATCGCCCCAAAACTATACAGGGCAAATTGAAGTAAAAGCGCCGTCAGCGAATGGAAATTGAAAAAAGTGGTGTCTTTATCGAACCCCCCCTTGATGTGAGCCACCACTTCTCCCATTTCGTTGATTTGAGGGATAGAATAAAATGCGGACAGCGGATATTCAACTAAGTATAAGCCATAAGAAGTAAGGATAGCAAAGATAAGCGGCACGATGTTGATAAGCACTACACCAGATAAAAACATCATAATAAAGCGCCAAGTCTCTAAATGGAATAAGCCACCATCAAGTCCTAAATAGTTCTTGGCTGCACGCAGATAGCTTACTTCTAAACGCTCTTCGTAGCTATTCGGCGCAGACTGTAAATGATAGTTCACCTCTTTATGTTCATCTGATTCACTGTCACGATGGAAACGAAATGGGAACTGCTCTTCTTTCGATGAAGAATCCGTTGAGGCTTCAGATTTTGTCAACAGAGAACTGAGGCAGGAACCAATATACCCCCCTCCTGAAACGGTAGAAAGATAATCGCAATAACGCAATATTCCTCCTTTATCAAGCCCTTGAAGTAATCCCAAGTTAAAAGTAGCAGCACGAACACCGCCGCCTGAGAATGCGACTCCCACGAGATCAGCATCGGTACTGATTCTCACATTGAGACGGGGTACTTCATCAGGTTCTGGTTTACTCTCTTTCAATTCTTTGAGTTCATGGCGTATCCGTTCTGATTCATTTTTAACCGTTTCGGTGGTTAAGTTCATGTTTTCACGCTTCTTTTTTACATAGTCCATTTCTGCCAAATAGACTTCAGCAAAAGAGCGTGTGTAATCAGGATGTTGTGTTTGCATAAAATATTTCGATAATGGTGAATGTTTAATGGTGAATGGTGAATGGTAAATGGTGAATGAAAAAAAAGTCAATACCCTATAGGCAAAAATAACATTATAACAGGATTTGAAATAGAAATATCCAATTGTGTTATAATAAAATTTGACATAAAGCCTCTAACTCCCACGCTGGAGTGCAGGATTTATCATGAACCCATCCCACTATTATTCAACTACAAGTAATAACTACAAGGATTATTTATAATAAAGGAGTTTTGTACAGGAAACTTTTTATAAGCGATTGATTTAAATCACTTTCCATTGTTAGAATCAGAATTTTCAG
>JAGLHR010000745.1 GCA_023143415.1 Thiomargarita sp.
ACTTGAACCTCGAATTGAGTTTTTTGAAAACAAAACTCAAACCTCGAATGCCCCTACAACATTTCAGCCTAAAGTTTTTCATCAAAAAACTTTAGGCTGAAATATTCTTATGAATACGGACGAAAAACTTCTGATGTAGGGGCAATCCCTTGTGGTTGCCCTGATGTAGGGGCAATCCCTTGTGGTTGCCCTGAGTATAAGTACATTAGGAATGGTTTCGAGGTTTTCGTTTTTTTTCAAAAAACGAAAGCCTCGAAAACGAAATAACTTGCGAGCCTAAAGTTTTTCTTCAAAAAACTTTAGCCTCGCAGACATTTAGAAACCAAGTTTCTTCAAGAAACTTGCTTTCTCCTCATTATATCCCATCGTCCCCAAGCTCCAGTTTGGGAACGAGGGGGACAAAATCCGTTTAATTCGCTAATCCGTTGGTAACTACTCAGCCTTGAAATTTATTTCAAAGCTGTTACGACTTTCTAAAATAGGTTTCTTAATGCAACGTCAACAATTGCAATTTCTACAAAAGTGGTTACATAAAAAAAATCGAAAACCGCTTATTATTCGTGGTGCTCGACAAGTGGGAAAATCGACATTAGTTGAATTATTTGCGAAACAGCATCAGCAAAACTTGTTTAATGTTAATTTAGAGCGTTATCCTGAACTGTCTCAGGTTTTTTCCAGCAAAGAACCTGAACAAATCCTTCAGCAGATTGAAGCTTTACCGCGTATGCATCGAATCAGTCATGATATGCTCTTGTTTCTTGATGAAATTCAGGCTGTTCCTGAAGCCATTCCTGCCCTACGTTATTTCTATGAAGAACGACCAGAACTTCCTATCATTAGTGCCGGTTCATTGTTAGAATTTGCTTTATCCAATCATCAATTTTCAATGCCAGTAGGAAGAATTCAGTATCTACATATCGGACCGATGAATTTCACTGAATTTCTGGCTGCTTTAGGGGAAGAGAAATTATATCATTTTATTATGCACTATGAGTTAGGTCAAGAAATTGGCGCGGTTGTACACCAACGTTTATTGCAATTATTGCGCTCTTATTATTTTGTAGGTGGTATGCCAGAAGCCGTCGCTATTTTTGCGGAGACTCGTAGTTATCGGGAAGTCAGTGAAGTCCATAATTCAATTATCGAAACCTATCGTGAGGATTTTCCGAAATATGCGGGTTCAAGAAACCTAAATCGGATGATTAATGTTTTTAACTTTGCAGCCCGTCATGTCGGAATAAAAGTGAAATACAGTCATATTTCCAGACAGGAACAAAGCGTTACGATCAAGAAAGACCTTGAATTACTCTCCATGGCTCGTATTATCAGCAAAGTTGTTCATAGCCACTGCTCTGGTTTGCCATTACAAGCAGATATTGAAGAAAAAGTCTATAAACTGCTATTTCTTGATGTCGGTTTGATGAATGCGATTTGTGGCTTAAACTGGCGTAATCTGTCACAACTTGATGAGATGAAACTGATAAATGAGGGAGCAATAGCCGAACAGTTTATCGGGCAACATTTACAAGCATTACTGAGTGAAACGCCAAATCGGGAATTAACTTACTGGTTGCGTGAAGGGCGTTCATCCAATGCAGAAGTAGATTATATTATAGCATTGAAAGGAAATATTATTCCCATTGAAATTAAATCAGGCGCAACGGGCCGCCTAAAGTCTTTGCATCAATTTATGGGAACTAAACAAATTCCAGTTGCGATTAGATTTGATGCCTCATTGCCAACAGTCAATCATATCAATACGGTTATTAATGTTGGCAAACAGCGTAAAAAAGTGAGCTATCCTTTAATTTCTTTGCCTTTGTACTTAGTTGAGCGTTTGAATGAAATGGTAGAAGCTGGAATGGTGAATGGTTTTCGAGGTTTTAGTTTTTTGAAAAAAAACTAAAACCTCGAAATGATGAATGAAAAAAAGTAAGTTAATGTAAGTTATTTTTTTTTATAACTTTATGTTTATCGCTGAGTAGTTACATTCGTTGTACTCACGTTTCTTGATACATAACCTGAGTCGTTAGCAGGTTTTAAAAAGGAGCAAATTATGAACTTAAAAAGACAGAAGTATTTTACCCCGCTAATTGGGTTAGCGGCATTGAGTTGGCTATCATTCGCACAGGCGGCGACTGATTGTAGCAAGTCTGCTCAGACTAAAATTGATGAAACGGAGTGTCATGCCCTTGTTGATTTGTATTCCAGCACGAATGGTGCTAATTGGAAACAAAAAAAGGGCTGGAATGTAACGAATACACCCTGCAATTGGTATGGTGTAGGATGTGGTGGCGGGCATGTCACCGAACTCCATTTGTCCGATAACCAACTCAGTGGTTCTCTCCCTGAGTCTTTGGTGAATTTGAGAAAATTGTCGAATCTCATTCTGGGCAATAACCAAATCAGCGGTATCCCTGATTCGTTGGGCAATTTAAGCCATTTGCAGTATCTCTATCTGTACAATAACCAACTCAGCGTTATCCCTGAATCGTTGGGCAAGTTGAGCAATTTGCATTCTCTCTATCTGTACAATAACCAACTCAGCGTTATCCCTGAATCGTTGGGCAAGTTGAGTAATTTGCATTCTCTCTATCTGTACAATAACAGACTCAGCGGTTCTATTCCTACTTCGTTGGGCAATTTGAGCCATTTGCAGTTTCTCAGGTTGGAACATAACGAACTCAGCGTTATCCCTGAATCGTTGGGAAAATTGAGCAGTTTGCAATCTCTTTCTCTCAATAATAACCGACTAAGCGGTTCTATCCCAAAGTCGTTTGGCAATTTGAGCAGTTTGCAGATTCTCAATCTGTACAATAACCGACTGAGCGGTTCTATTCCTAATTCGTTGGGCAAGTTGAGCAAGTTACAGTCTCTCAATCTGTACAATAACCAACTAAGCGGTTCTATCCCTGAATCGTTTGGCAATTTGAGCCTTATGCAGTATCTCTATCTGTCCAGTAACCGACTGAGCGGTTCTATCCCTGATTCATTGGGCAAGTTGAGCAAGTTACAGATGCTCCGGCTGTCCAGTAACCGACTAAGCGGTTCGATCCCTGATTCGTTGGGCAATTTGAGCGTTATTACGTTTTTCTATCTCAATCTGAACCATAACGAATTGTGCGGAGACATCCCACCGTCGTTGATGAAACTGAGTCATATTAAGAATTTATTGTTAAATAACAACCACTTAACGGCTTCTTCCCCTGAACTGATTGTTTGGCTTAATGCTAAAAATTCTACTTGGGCAAATAGTCAAACGCCTTGTCCAAATCAGCCTTGAAATGCGAATGGAGTACAACGCTTTAGCTTTGGTACTCAGGGCAACCATAAAGGATTGCCCCTACAATATTCTTAGTCGGTTTAAGAAATCCGATTTTTGGGAAAAATCGGATTTCTAATGAGTTAAGAACCATCAGATTTCTTTCAGCAAAAGAAGCATGAGAAATCCGATTTTTCCCAAAAATC
>JAGLHR010000746.1 GCA_023143415.1 Thiomargarita sp.
GGCTGAAATTCTAAAATCCGTTGTACTTATTGTTATTTCTAAAATCCATTCGAGGCAAAAGTTTTTCTTCAAAAAACTTTTGCCTCGAATGTACTTATGAGGCACTACCTGAGCACAAATTTTGTCAAGTTTTTTAGCCTCAATTTTTGGAGTTCAAAATGAAATTGAACGACTTAAAAAACTAAATACTTCAAAATATAAAAAATCAGTTATAATAATACTCTTTTTAGATATAAGTATGCAAGTTTAAGATTAAATTGATTTATATTATCATATTTCTGGGAAGTTATTTTTATATAACTGACTGATTTATAATATAATTTATAGTTATTTTCCCGCATAAAATCATTAGGCTGAAATTTCGCTTTTTCTTTCTTATGGTAAAGTAACTTAGTCTTTAAATTCTAATTTTAAAATTGTCATCTTAGATTTTAATTTAACCCTTGATGGAAAATTATACCTTTAAAGCTCTGTGCAATTTTGTTTCTCGAAAGTAAGCGATTTATCTTATGAAATCATTTTGCTTTATGCGATATGACTGACGCACTGAGTACATTCGAGGCTAAAGTTTTTTGAAGAAAAACTTTAGCCTCGAATGGATTTGAGAATAAAACGGATTAAATCGACGAGGCGAAAGTTTTTCTTCAAAAAGCTTTAGCCTCGATCACAACGTTTTTTAAAATCCGTTTATTTCTAAAATCCGTTGTACTCATTTATGGTAAATAAACTTATGACAATACCTTTGCCAATGGTTAATGATGAATGATGAATGAAATCAATCGTTTAAAGAGAAATTTGACCACTTCATCATTCACAATTCGAGGTGAATAATGATATTGAGATCGTCAGTCATAAGCCAGTGTTTTTTGGTATTTTCTAAAAATAAAAGGAGAACATAAACCAGATGAGTAGTACAGCAAACGTAGCTGGAACTAAAAATACGGCGGAAATTCAAGATAAAAGTAAACGCCGTTTTTTAGTCGCAGCAACAGCGGGTGTTGGCGCAGTAGGGGCAGGCTTTGCGGCTGTGCCCTTTGTCATGTCCTTGCGACCAAGTGCCAAAACTCAAGCCGCTGGTGCCCCAGTTGAAATTGATATTAGTAAGATGGAAATGGGTCAATTATTGATTGTCGAATGGCGCGGAAAACCTGTTTGGATCGTCAGGCGCACGGAAAACAGTCTGGCTGATTTGCCCTCTTTGAATAGCAAGTTGAGTGATCCAGATTCAGAAGTCACGAGCCAACAACCCGATTATGCCAAAAATCCTGCGCGTGCGATTAAGCCAGAGTATTTGGTGGTAATAGGCATTTGTACACATTTAGGGTGTTCACCCACATACATCAAAAAAGGTGCGGCAGCGGGAAATGATATTGATGATGATTGGAAGGGTGGTTTTTTCTGTCCCTGTCATGGTTCCAAATTTGATTTAGCAGGGCGAGTATATCAAGGTGTACCCGCTCCAACTAATCTAGTTGTCCCCCCTTATATTTACCTTAGCAATACCCGCATATTAGTCGGTGCTGATAGTTCAAAAGGAGTCGCTTAATGGACAAAATACTAACGGCTAGTTTGGAATGGGTGGATACCCGTTTCCCCTTAACCAAGATGTGGAATGAACATCTCGCGCAATATTATGCACCGAAGAATTTTAATATGTGGTATTACTTCGGTTCGTTAGCGCTGGTATTGCTGGTATTGCAAATTTTCACGGGTATTTTTCTCGCCGTGAATTACAAGCCTGATGCAACAATGGCATTTGCTTCTGTTGAACACATCATGCGTGATATTGATTATGGCTGGTTGATTCGCTATATGCACTCAACTGGGGCATCGTTCTTTTTTATTGTCATCTATCTGCACATGTTCAGAGCCTTGTTGTACGGCTCTTATAAAAAGCCGCGTGAACTCTTATGGATTATCGGGATGTTCATTTATGCGTGTTTGATGGCAGAGTCCTTTTTAGGCTATTTGTTACCGTGGGGACAAATGTCTTTTTGGGGAGCGCAGGTGATTATTTCACTATTTGGTGCGATTCCTTATGTTGGTGAAGACTTAGCGGTGTGGATTCGCGGTGATTATGTGATTGGAGACGCGACTTTAAACCGTTTCTTTGTTTATCATGTGGTTTTAGTGCCTATACTTTTACTCGCTTTAGCGGCTGTACATATCATCGCCTTACACGAAGTGGGTTCTAATAATCCTGATGGTATTGAAATCAAAAAGAACAAGGATCCAAAAACAGGCATTCCTTTAGATGGTATTCCCTTTCATCCTTATTATACCGTTAAAGATATTGTCGGTGTGACGGTGTTTTTGATTCTCTTCTGCACGGTGATATTCTACGCGCCAGAAATGGGAGGTTATTTCCTTGAACATAATAACTTTTTCCCCGCTGATCCCATGAAAACACCTGAACATATTGAACCATCGTGGTATTTTACCCCGTTTTATGCCATTTTGCGTGCCGTACCTGATAAATTCCTTGGCGTGATAGCGATGGGTGCTTCTATTGTCGTCTTATTTTTCTTGCCTTGGCTAGATCGGAGCCCTGTTAAATCCATTCGTTATAAAGGATGGATATTTAAAATGGCTTTAGGCTTATTCATCGTTAGCTTTTTTGGACTCGCCTACTTAGGTATGCAACCCTCCACGCCGATAAAGACCAACTTTGCACAGATATTTACCATAATGTACTTTGCATTTTTCCTGTTAATGCCTTGGTATTCCAAGATAGATAAAACCAAGCCTGTACCAGAAAGGGTGACTGACTAATGAGACGATTAATTCTTGCTTTGATCCTGTTATTACCCACGATGGTTTTGGCCTATAGTGGCATTGAACTCCAAAAGGCGAATAATGACATCTCTGACAAAGCGTCATTGCAAGTCGGTGCCAAACTATTTGTCAACTATTGTATGGGCTGTCATTCTGCGAAATATGTTCGTTTTCAACGTATCGGCAAAGATTTAGGTTTGAATGATGAAGAAGTTCAAGAAAACCTGATGTTTACTGCCGAAAAAATCGGTGAAACCATGACTATTGCTATGAATGGTGATGATGCTAATAAATGGTTTGGTGTCATACCACCAGATTTGAGTGTGATTGCTCGTGCTCGTGGCACAGATTGGTTATATTCCTATCTGCTGAGTTTTTACTTGGATCCGTCTCGCCCAATGGGTGTCAACAACCTTGTTTTTAAGGATGTTGGTATGCCACATGTCTTATGGGAACAGCAAGGTTGGCAAAAGCCAGTTTATGAAACGATCACAGATGAAGATGGGCATTCCCATGAGGTGATTAAATCACTCGCTTTGGTTGATGAAGCTGATCAGGAAAAAGCCGAGCAGTATAAAAAGGATATGCGTCATTTAGTCAATTTTCTTGATTACATTGGCGAACCTGCCAAACTGGAACGACACAGTTTAGGTTGGAAAGTGTTGCTATTCCTCTTTATTTTCTTGATGTTTGCTTTAGCTTTGAAGAAAGAATATTGGCGGGATATACATTAGGAATGGTTTCGAGGCGAAAGTTTTTTCTTTAGCCTCGAAGAGGTTTCCGTTTTTCTTCAAAAAACGGAAACCTCGAAACGTTCCTAAACCTGACAGGTTTTAAAAACCTGTCAGGTTTGATGTAAAACTAAAAACGGAAACCTCGAAAACTAAACCTTGATGTAAAACTCGTTTTTTTTTAGCGGATAAATCCTATTTTTTTTCAAAAATCGGATTTATTCAACTTAAAATAGAAATTATTAATAAAATCAATAAGTTGTGTGATAATCGGTATAAATTATATTGATAACTAACGCTCTACGCACTTTAAACCTGCCAGGTTTTGAATCGGCAAGTTTTTATACAACATTGAGCGTGATAACTGACTTTGAGGCGAATTTAGCCTCTAACAAATAACAGATAACAGATGACGCTTTATTCAGACGGTATTTGCCTTGCAGATCATTGTGTGCGTTTAGTTTTGGCAGAAAAATGTGTTCATTTCGACTATCAAATCATTGACTCAAAAAATCAACCGAAAATTTTACAACAGTTGAATCCTTATAATGAAATATTTACCTTTGTCGATCATGAAGTCGTTTTGTATGACGCACAAATTATTATGGAGTATTTAGATGAACGTTTTCCCCATCCGCCTTTAATGCAGGCTAATCCCGTCTCCCGTGCCAATAATCGCATCTGTCGTTATCGTATCCAACGTGATTTATATACCCACGTTGAAGTATTACAACAAGACAGCAATAAAAGAAAGGCGGCAACTGCTAGACGAAAAATGCGGGAAAATTTGACGGCTTTAGCACCTATCTTTGCACAAAAAACTTATTTTATGTCAAATGAATACTCACTCATGGATTGCTACATTGGCCCTTTATTATGGCGACTGCCAGCATTAGGGATTGAATTACCAAAACAAGCAAAACCTTTGCACAAATACGCTGCTCGTTTATTCAATCGCGAAGCCTTTCAAAGTAGTTTGACTCAAAATGAACGGGAGATGCGTACATGATTTCAATGCGGCCCTATTTATTGCGTGCTTTGCATGATTGGATTGTTGATAACGAATTAACTCCTCATCTGTTAGTTAATGCTGAACATGATCAGGTTGAAGTGCCAACTCAATATGTTGACAATGGTCAAATTATCTTAAATATTTCACCGATGGCGGTACAGGAATTAACGTTAAATAATGATTGGGTTAGTTTCACGACTCGGTTTTCTGGAGAACCATTTTCAGTATTTGTCCCAATCGTTGCAGTGCTAGCGATTTATGCGAAAGAAAATGGTAAAGGCATGTTTTTTCAAGGTGAAGAATATGAGAAGGAAAACAGCTTGTCTTCAAAACTGCCGCCTCCGCCTCCGAAAAGACCGCCTCGCGGCTCGAAACCCGTGCTTAGACTGGTGAAATAGTTCTTTGTATATAGCCTGGCATCTCTAACATTTCCAAGGAGATGCCACGCATGATCAGAGTCCCTAATTGTCTGTTATTACCGCCATCAGAAAATTCAAATTGAAAAACCCTTTGCACCGTTAATCTGCCCCGTTTGTTACGTTTTAAACGGAACCGCATTAGACTCAAAGTATCATCTAATAATTGTAGATGTAACTCAAGACATATTTGCTTCGCTAAATTTTTAGCCCTTTCCTGAGATTGCAATGTATCAAACCAAAACCAAGCAAAAAATCCGAGTAGAGCAAGTAGAATAATCGTTTCCATAATTGTTAATTGTTAATTGTTAATTATTAATTGTAACATTTAATTTCAATAGAATTAATTTTTAAAAACTGAAAAATGGCTATACTTGAAGTCTTACATTTTCCGAATACTCAATTGCGTATAAAAGCGAAACCGGTTCAACAGGTTGATAATACGATACGCAAAATCGTCGATGAGATGTTTGAAACGCTGTATAAAGCACCAGGCATTGGGCTGGCTGCGACGCAAGCTAATATTCATCAACAAATAATTGTCATTGATATATCAGAAGAACAAAATCAGCCCTTATGTTTCATCAATCCAAAAATTCTCAGTTGCGATGGTGAACAAACTACAGAAGAGGGCTGTTTATCTGTACCTGGCATATTTGAAAAGATTAAACGTGCTGAACATGTCACGGTGCAAGCACTTAATCAAAATGGTGAAAGTTTTACATTGAAAACGGATGGTTTACTTGCTGTGTGTATTCAACATGAAATGGATCATCTCACAGGTAAGCTATTTATAGACTATCTTTCGTCTTTAAAACGCCAACGTATTCGTAAAAAACTACTTAAAGAAAAGCGCACGAATAAGAAATAGGAATGACGCACTTACTTATTGTCCTTTTATTTTAAATCAAATGAAAAAACGCATTATTTTTGCAGGTACACCTGAATTTGCCGTACCTAGCCTCCTTGCCCTTTTAAATTCAAAACAGTCCGTTTGTGCCGTTTATACACAACCTGATCGTAAAGCAGGGCGTGGACGTAAATTAAAAGCGAGCCCTATTAAATTAGTTGCTTTAGAACAGAATATTGATGTTTATCAACCTATTAACTTCAAAAACGCTGAAACGATAGCCCAACTAAAGACGTTACAAGCAGATTTAATGATTGTAGTTGCTTATGGGCTTATTTTACCAAAAGCGGTGCTGGAAATACCCCGTTTAGGTTGTATCAATATACATGCCTCTTTATTACCACGCTGGCGGGGAGCAGCCCCACTTCAACGGGCTTTATTAGCAGGTGATCGTCAAACGGGTATTACCTTAATGCAAATGGATGAAGGGCTTGATACAGGGGCAATCTTGAAAAAAGAAAGTGGTCAGATTTTATCTGATGATACAGGGCAAACTTTGCATGATCGTTTGGCAACATTAGGGGGTCAGTTGTTGACTGATTCTATAGATCAGATTGAAAACCTATCTGCAACGCCACAAGATGATAACCAAGCCACTTATGCCAAAAAACTGGAAAAGGCGGAAGCGCAGTTAAATTGGCAAGAACCCGCTATTGCTTTAGAACGCAAAATACGGGCTTTTAATCCTTGGCCTGTTGCCCAAGTTGACTTGTTTAACCAAACATTACGCTTATGGGCTGCCCAAGCTTTGCCCTGCCCTGCGACAACTGAAACAGTAGGCAATGTCATTCGCTGCCAACGTGACGGCATTGATGTTGTGACAGGAGAGGGTATTTTACGTCTGTTAAAGGTGCAAAGGGCAGGCGGAAAAGTCATCACGGTGAGCGATTTTCTTAATGCACATCCTAAATATATGTGTGGTGATATATGAAAATAGATGCTCGTCATATCGCTACCCAAGTTTTGACTCAGGTGATAGGAAAAAGACATTCCTTATCGGATTGTTTAGACAATTATTTACCCCGTTTAGATGATAAGCGTGATCGGGCTTTGGCACAAGCGTTATGTTATGGCGTATTGCGTTGGTTGCCCCGTTTACAGGCGTTATTACCACTTTTACTCCGAAAACCGCTTAAAGCAAAAGATTGTGATATTCAAGTTTTATTATTGATGGGTTTATATCAACAACTTTATTTACGCATTCCACCTCATGCGGCAATCGCCGCGACGGTGGAAGTAACGCGCTCCTTAAAAAAAACTTGGGCAACGGGTTTAGTCAATGCAATATTACGTCATTTTCAACGTAAACGAGATGCTTTGCTAACAGCTATAGATAGTGAACCTAGCGCGAAATTAGCGCATCCACCCTGGTTACTCAAACGTTTACAAAAGGATTGGGCGAATGAATGGGAAAGGATAGTTGAAGCGAATAATGCACATCCGCCCTTGACGCTACGAGTGAATACGCGCTCAAAGTCGCGTGATACGCTGCTTGAGCATTTTCGTGAGGCGAATATTGCGGCGGCTCCAACACCTTATACGGCTTGTGGAATTACTTTAGAATCTCCTACCCATCCTTTGTTAAAAGGGGAAATTGACTTATCTCAAAAAGAAGACTTATCTCAAAAGGGAAAAGTGCCGCCTTTTATTAAAAAGGAAATGGGGGAAAAGGAAATGGGGGAAAAGGGGGGGATTTATAACTTACCCGGATTTTCCCAAGGCTGGATTTCTGTACAAGATGGTGCGGCGCAATTGGCAGCAGAGTTACTTGATGTTCCAACAGGCGCACGAGTATTAGATGCCTGTGCTGCGCCCGGCGGAAAAACAGCACATTTGCTAGAACATTATGATATAAGTCTATTATTGGCTTTAGATAATCAACCGGCTCGCATAGAAAAATTGGATGAAACATTGCGCCGCTTACACCTATCAGCAGAACAACGCTGTGCTGATGCCAGCCAGCCAGAGACATGGTGGGATGGTTCGCCCTTTGACAGAATATTACTTGATGTACCCTGCTCAGGCAGTGGTGTTATTCGCCGCCACCCCGACATCAAATATTTACGTCAGCCTAGCGACATCACTGGATTAGCGGCACAACAAAAACGTTTACTTGAAGCATTATGGCCTTTGCTGAAACAGGGCGGTAAGTTACTCTATATCACCTGTTCCGTTTTTGCAGAAGAAAATCACTTACAGATTCAGGATTTTTTAGCGACACAACCTGATGCTTGTGAAATAAAATTGGCTGTAGAATGGGGACATGCACTGCCGTATGGGCGGCAAATTTTACCCGGTGAAAGTGATATGGATGGTTTTTATTATGCTTGCCTTTCTAAAAAAAGTAACTACTCAGGGCAACCA
>JAGLHR010000747.1 GCA_023143415.1 Thiomargarita sp.
AATATTCTTATTCCGACTGACGAAAATATTTTTATGTAGGGGCAATCCCTTGTGGTTGCCCTGAGTCGTTACAAATATGATGTAGGGGCAATCCCTTGTGGTTGCCCTGAGTCGTTGCAAATATGATGTAGATGTAGGGGCAATCCCTTGTGGTTGCCCTGAGTCGTTACATTTTTTTAAAAATTAAATATGCCAAAAATTTCAACTAAACGCGGAGACAGTGGAGAAACTAGCCTTGTCGGTGGTACTCGCATTTCCAAAAGTGATTTGCGTGTAGAAACCTACGGAACAATGGATGAACTCAATGCTGTGATAGGTTTCGCACGTTCAATTTGTAAAGACGCTGAAACCTGTTCACTTGTCAAAGTCATTCAAGGTGAACTTCCCACGATAACCGCCTCCTTAGCGACTCCGAACAATAGTCAGAAAGTTCCTGCTCCCATAACCACTGAAATGGTTGATACACTCACGGCGCATGTTGATCGCATTGAAAAGACTGAAGGGATTTTATTCCACTGGTCATTGCCCGGTGAAAATAGCGTTTCAGCCGCCTTTGATGTGGCACGAACGGTTTGCCGCCGCGCCGAGCGGCTTATCGTTCGTTTAAGTGAAACGGGCATTGATATTGATCCCAATATTTTACCTTACATCAATCGTCTCTCTGATTTACTGTGGTTAATAGGGCGTTTGATTGAACTAAGGAATGTGCATAAAATCAGCAACGAATGAAAATTCAATAAAACCCAAAACTAAACCTGACAGGTTTGGCGTTCCCGTTTCGGAAGTTATTAAATCCTGAGTTCTAAACCTGACAGGTTTGGCGTTCCCGTTTCGGAAGTTATTAAATCCTGAGTTCTAAACCTGACAGGTTTAATGATGGAGCCAATTTATCTTCAGAAATAAACGGTTTAATGGATTTATAATAAGTATATTTCGCTGGTACTGAAACTAATTCCTTTTCTGGATAACGAAACGCGGTTAATTTTCCACCAAAAACGCAACCCGTATCAACACAAATGGTATTATTCAACCATTCTGCTTCTGGTACGGATGTATGTCCATAAACCACTATCGCCTTACCCCGATAATCTGCTGCCCAATTAAGGCGAACTGGTAATCCAAATTCATCCAACTCCCCAGTTGTGTCACCATAAAGTGCAAATTCACGGACTTTGCCCGATGTACGTCCTTGCAACTCCTCCTTCATACCCGCATGTGCCACCACTAATTTACCGTTATCAAATAGGTAATGACTGACTAATTTTTCAATAAAATTAAGGACTTCCTGATGAAATGCCAATGGAAAACTCTCCAATTGTTGCACAGAATTGGCCAAACCATGTGTCAATTTGACATTCTTGCCCTTTAATTTTCGCTTTAACTTAACATCATGGTTGCCGGATACACAGAAAGCAGTACCTTCCGCAACCATATCCATGACAAGGCGCAAGACTTGTGGGCTTTTAGGACCTCTATCAACCAAATCTCCCACAAAAATGGCTTTGCGCCCTTTTGGATGAGTGACGGTGTAATGAGTCAAATCCCCATTGATGAGATACCCCAATTGTTCAAGCAATTCAATAAGTTCATCAAAACAACCATGCACATCACCAATAATGTCAAAAGGCCCCCGTTCATATTTCCGGTTACTTGATAGCGGCACTCGTTTAATTTCAATAGCGTCGATTTTTTCAACGGAATCAATAATCGTTATCCGTTTAACACGTTCCTGCTTAATATGATATAAGGTTTGTTTAAGATTAGCATATTGTTGTTGTATGACATAAGAGCCAAAATGACGATCCGGGCGTTGCTGATTCCTTTCAAGGCACAATGCTTCTGGCAGGTTAAAGATAATAACGACGGGCGAAATATGGTATTTACGCGCTAAGACGAACAGTGATTTACGTGCTTCCGTTTGAACATTTGTGGCATCAATCACAGTCAGCTTACCCGCCGCAAGCCGTTTAGCTGCAATAAAATGTAAAATTTCAAAAGCCTCTTTTGTAATAGATTGATCATTTTCATCATCGGAAATCAAGGCGCGACAGTGATCAGATGATAAAATCTCAGTGGGCTTGAAATATTTTTTAGCAAAGGTTGACTTTCCGCTACTTGACACGCCAACCAATAGGATTAATGATAATTCAGGTATTTTAATTTGCATTTTTTTCATCTGATATTTAATTCAAAAAAAGTCACTACTCAGTCTTAAAGCGTTGTACTCCAAGACGCACAAAGCTGAAGCGTTGTAAGTACTGAAGCACAAGTTATCGGATATGATGGAGTCCATTCGAGGTTTTAGTTTTTCTTCAAAAAACTAAAACCTCGAATCCTTCAGATTTGGCACTCGGTCATTTGGTCACGTCCAAATCTAAAGGTTTGGACTCCAAAAAGTGCTGAAATTTGTGCTTCTGTACTTACTCCATTCACATTTCAAGGCTGAGTAGTTACCAAAAAAAGTCACTACTCAATGCGTCAACCGTGCATATAACCGCGGCAATTCCCTCGGAAAATCAGACGGATTACGGATAACCACATAATTGTTAGTGCCAAAAATGTGAGGCAAATAATCACTCGCCTTTTCATCAATCGTCACGCAAAACGGCTGCAATCCGAGCTTGCGGGCTTCATGCAAAAAAGCCATGCGGGTATCTTCTATTCCGTAGCGACCCTCATATTGATCTAAATCGTTGGGCTTGCCGTCTGTCAGCAATAGTAATAGAGGTTGAGAAACTTTTTGTTGACTCAACAAGGTGCTGGCATGACGGATAGCTGCCCCCATACGAGTATAATAGCCCGGTTTTATCATCAGAATACGACCACGTACCGCCGCATTATAACTTTGTTTAAAGGTTTTTATCGTATGAAATCGGACATGGCTGCGGTGGCGGGAAGAAAAACCGTATGGCAAATTGATCACCCGTCGCATTCTGTACGTTCTCCACGGCGACGGCGTTTATCCTCAACCGCTTGATTCTTTTTGCTGGATTATTGGGTAATGGGTTCATCATCATGAACTACTAAATTGCTCGTATTGATGGGAGGTGATGGATGCAACCATAACAGTACTGGTTGATGGGGGCTTTTTGCTGGTGGCAATTCACCCACAGTACCCGGATGGCGTAAGGCTTGTTGAATCGCTCGCTCGGCTGCAGCCTCATCTGGAGGTAAACGAGTTAAATATGGACGCAAAGTGAGTAAAGATTCTACAAAACGCTGATAACGAGCTTGTAGCCCCGGAAAATTCAGCAGCGTTTTTTTTGTCAGTTGTTGATTTAATTGAAACCAAGGCAATGTGTAGTCAACTTCTCCAGCCGCGAGTGCAGCTAACCATAAGTATAAATCACGATTAATCGCCCTTTCTGGGAACAAGTTAATCTGTGCTGGTCATCGCAAAACTTCACCATATCGCCAGCATAATTCGACTTGTTTATGAGTTCCTGCTATACGCTGTAACCAATTACGTCGCGCACCATGCGCCGCCGCCGTAGTTCTATTCGCAAACCGCCATCTCCGCCTAATGCACGAAATAATACACCAACCGTTTTGCTCACTTCTTTTAATTCTACGGTCGCTTGTGGATATCCGGTTGCCGCAGCGCGTGTGATAATGCGATGCCAAATTTGACCGACGTGTTCTTCCATTTGGGATTCTGTTAATATATATAATTTTTCTCGTTCCCACGCCAGCGCGCACATCGTTATACATAAGTCAAAAATCGTCAAAA
>JAGLHR010000748.1 GCA_023143415.1 Thiomargarita sp.
ACCACATGGTCTCGGTAAATATGTTTCAGGAACGGGAGTCGAATTGGGAATTTGTGATTTCCAAGCACCTGAAATTGAAGCACTGGAAGTAAACGAAAATGGTAACTTATTGGTAGGCTTTCATGATCATGGTACTCAATTGGTGACAGTGATTAATCCTGAAACTTGTGCGGTTAGTGGTGGAATTGAAGTAGTCAAGTATAACGATATAGAAGGGATTGCTGTTTGCCCTCCACAACCCGCATCATGTCCTTCCATAGTAGGAACTTGGACGATAGGACTGGATATAAATTGTGATGGTACTACCGATATGACGAGGACAATTATTTATCATGAGGACTTTACATGGAGCGTAGTTGATTTCTCCAATGGTGGCACATGGTCCCAAAAGGGTTGTTATGTAACAGCATCAGATACGTCTTTTACTCCACCACTGATCTGGACTGGCACGATGGGAGAGGATGGTAATTTGTCTGGCACCTATTCAGGGACATTTGATGGATGTTGGACGGGAACCCGCAGTTCTGCCGATGCTTTTGATAGCAGCAGCATGGATTCACCAGTAGGTAGTGATAGTAGTTTCTACGAAAAATAGCAAGCCAGCGTGGCTACTAGGGAATGTGCATGAAATCAACTCGACAACTAGTCTGATTCAACATGGTGTATTTCATGCACGTTCCTAGTACACTGTCAATTTTAATTTGTCTGGTGAGACAAAAAGACCTGACAGGTCTAACACTACCCGTCAAAATTAGCTTGACAAGGTACTAGGTGATAGTGGGAAAATAATAAGCCGTAGAAACCAAGTTTTTTTGAAAAAACAGCCCGTTTCTCAGAATTTATTTTCATGAACATCTATAGAAGTGAGCAAGCTCCTAAAAAAGCCCTGTAATCTCCAATGAGATTATGGGGCTTTTTTTTGTATAATATGTTTAACTCGACTATCAAGTTTTTTAACAACCATGTCTCTATTCAAAACACAGACAAGCACTATAACTATAAGCACTATAACTACAAGGATTATTTATAATAAAGGATAATCACTCGGTATTTCTTAAATATTTGATTTATAATCGTTTTTTATCTATCCTTTCTGATAAATAATCCTTGTAGTTATTGTTATCGTTTAAAAAACTTGATAGTCGAGTTTTACGATATTTTCACTAAAATGGTGAATAAATGAAAAATTCTAAACGCTTGAGGCTCTTGCAAAACTCTGAACACACGAGGTTTAAGCGATTTTTTCAAAGATTTCTAAGCGGCGAAACGATGTTTAAGAAATTCTAATTCAGAACAAAAAAATCGGATTTCTAAGCTCGAATAGAATCGCTTTGCGTAACATCAGCTACTAATATTTTTGCAAATTACACTATTTTTTCAAATTGCAACGCATTATGCGAAAAAAATAGAGTGAACAGTCCAACATTTTTTTAATAAACTTTTTAAATACAATGAGTTATAAACGTTTAACCCCATTTGGTCTTTCTTTTGCATATATACAAATTAAGATTTTAAATCTTCGTGTACAAATATTTGACATTTTAATTAACTTTTGAGGAAACAAATCATGAAAAACAAGCGATATTTGATAGGCATGGCTTGTGTTACTAGTTTGGTTTTTGGAATGTCTGCTTATGCTGTTAAGCCTGTACAAACTGATGAACCAGCTAATACTGATGAATCAACTTGTGGTTTAACCACAATTACTTTGGGTGATGGTTCCAAGTATTGTATTGGCTTGAGTAGCCATGAGGGCAATACTTGGGAATATTCGGTCAGTGAAATATCCGGTAAAAGCCTAAGCCATTGGAATTTGGGTATCCCATCGTGTATAGAACACATCACAGAGCATTCGCCTGAAGAAAATTATGATATTACTGATGGCAGCACTGGCTTTGAAGGGATTAAATGGGATGTGAATGAAAGTTTTACTGAAGGGAGATTCACCATCACGCTTGATGGAGACTATCCAGAAATCACTATTTTAGCCCAAGCCAAAGCCGGAACAGCAGAAAATGCAAGAACGGGTGAGGTCAAGGGTCCTGATTGTAGTGTCACACCTGATAGTTTCACACCTGATAGTTTCACACCTGATAATGTCACACCTGATATGGAGGTCTGTGACTATATTTACGCAGTCCATGATAAGGGTTTGAACGATTCACAGATTGTTAGATATCATCCTTCAACTGGAATAGAGCCTCTTGGTCCATCTCGTGAGGGTTATGATATTGAGGGAGTCGAGATCACATTAAATGGTGCAATGGATGGTGTGATGTATGGTGCCGGAAGTGATCATGGTCAGGATCCTGGTATGCTTTATGAGATTGACATGGCTACTGGTGAGATTATTGATGAATCCAAAGTCTGTAATAATGGACTTGATGGGATTTCCTTTAATCCTAGGACTAACGAATTGTGGGGATGGTCAGAAACGGATGGTTTAGTGAATCTTGAGAAAGGTTGTGAAACGGTTATTCCTCCAGAAGCCAATTTTGAAGTTGAGGATCTGAGTTGGAATAACGCTGGCGATGTCCTTTATTTTGTGTACAATGTAGGGAGTAATCCTAATAGTAACGATGCTTCAAAACCACATGGTATTGGTAAATATGTTTCAGAAACGGAAGTTGTCGAATGGGAAGTTTGTAATTTTGAAGCATCTGAAATTGAAGCACTGGAAGTAGATGAAGAAGGTAACTTATTGGTAGGCTTTCATGATCATGGTACTCAATTGGTGACAGTGATTAATCCTGAAACTTGTGCGGTTAGTGGTGGAATTGAAGTAGTCAAGTATAACGATATAGAAGCGATTGCTGTTTGCCCTCCAGAACCTTCAGAAGAATAATATTCAGATTCGTTAATTAAAGAATGCAGAAAACCAAGTTTCTTTTAAAAAACTTGGTTTTTTGCGTTGTCTTTTACGCAAGACAGTTCAAATCGGATTCAACAGTTTAAGCGCTGGAAAGCGCATGTAGAAGTCACTCCTAAAAAGCCCTATAATCTCCAATGAGATTATGGGGCTTTTTTTTTGTATAATAGGTTTTACGATATTTTCACTAAAATGGTCAATCAATGAAAAATTCTGAACGCTTATTCGTTTTTAACCTGCTCTTGTTTATGACAATGCCGCCAGTCGTTATGGCAAGCAGTATTGGCACCCATTGTTGGGAACAAGCCCCCTTTGCACAAATTCTTTGTTTTGATGTGAATGATGTGAATGGGCGATATTTTTCTCTGATAGGGGAAAATATTGCTAATGAAGCGACGTATCCTGTTGACGGCTCGGCATTATTGGATATGAATAATAATGTTTTTCGCATCTCATTCACCCAAAATCTTGGGCAGAATTTTGTGTTTGAAAATGCCGTCACCATTAATCCAGCGACACTCAGTGGCACTTGGAGTGATGATGGTGGTAATTCAGGTGATTTTCAGTATCTTGGTGTCGCGCCACTTGATCTTGAAAAAATGAAGGGCATCACGACGCGCAAGATTTATGGGATTCGGCGGAAAAAATAAATTGGAGTGGTGTAGTTGCCCACCAAAACCCCTTCTTCAAATCAAAGTCTAAACAAGACCTGACAGGTTCAAAAGAAAACCTGTCAGGTCAAAACCAAAGTCAAAATCAAGTCGCTGCTCTTGACCTGCCAGGTCTGGTTTTAAAGCTGCCTTTGACCTGTCAGGTTTTGTTTTAACCTGACAGGTCTGGTTTTAAAGCTGCCCTTGACCTGCCAGATTTTGTTTTAAAGTTGACTAAATTATTTTATGCACGTTAGAGGAAAAAAAATCATGTTTCATAAATTAATCTTAATCTTATCCATTATTGGCTTTACCAATGCCCTTGCTGAAAGCGATTCAGCACTCAAAATCATTTCCAAGCAGGCGCGTGGATTAACTTTAGAACTCACACTTCCCCCTTTTGAAATCGTCCAAACGGCTTCTTGTCAGCGCATTTCAATACCCGCGTGGGGAAAAACACTTAAACAGGGCTATCCCGAATTGCCTGTAAAAGCCATGTTGTTGAAAGTCCCCCAAGCAGGGACAATAAATCTGCAAGTCATTGAAATACAAGAACAAAATATCAAAACTGTGCAGAAAATTGACTTATGCCCTGTACCAAAAGCGCAGGTTTCGGATAATGGCGCAAAACGTTTTCATTTTGTCCAAAATGAGAATGCCTACAGAAAAATTTTCCCCGAAAAAGTGGTAGAAATAGGCGCGAGAGAAATTTTGCGCGGAGAATCTCTCAGTCGGCTACGGATTTTTCCATTTCAATGGAATCCAGAGACTCAACAATTGCGATACGCCGAAACGATTCGTTTTCAAATTCAATTTGAAAACCCTGTCTTGTCGAATGAAACGCCGCTTCGTATCAAAACGGGAGAGATATTGACACGCGCCGTAAAAAATGTGAGAGAAAATGAATCCATTGACGTACCCAAAAGACAGATTAAACAAAACGATGCCTTAAAAATCGAAATCGCTGAAACGGGACTTTATCAACTCTCTTATGAAGATTTAGTTCAAGCAGGGCTGCCGCAGTTTATAAATCCTAAACGCCTGCGTCTGTTTAATCAAGGAAAAGAAGTCGCTCTCCAAGTGATTTCCGAATCTTCTCTGCTAAAACCGGGGGATTCTATCGCATTTTACGCAGAAAGCATTGACAACACCTTTACAAATACCAATGTTTATTGGTTATATTGGCGAAAAAAAGGGTTTGGCAAAAGAATGGCTCAAATTAACGGCGAAGTCACTGGAAATGGCGAAAAGAGTAATGCCTTTTATCAACATCTTCATATTGAAAACAATAATCAATTCTGGCTACAAACCCCAGATGCCCCCAAACAAGATTACTGGTTTTGGGAAAGGCTCAATGCCTCAGATGTTAAAGAGTATTCCCTTGATATTCCTAGCCCAATCGTCGCGCCTAGTCATGAAGCAATTATGCGGATTCACTTTCAAGGGCGTTCGACTGCGCCGCCTCAACCCAACCATCACACTTTGATTAAACTAAATGGCACTCTGATTGGAGATGCCTTTTGGAATGGAGACTCAAGGTATATTCAAGAAATGCCGATTTCCTCTGAACTGCTTCTCAACGGAAAAAACACGCTAACCGTTGAAATGCCAGGCGACACAGGTGCTATTGTTGATGTGATTTATCTGGATTGGATAGAAATAGACTATTGGCGAAATTATCATGCGATTGAAAATCATATCGCAATGACAGTAACGGGAAATGGTGAAACTCAAATCACTATTAAACAACTGAGCGAATTGGACATTGTCATTTATGACATAACTGATCCCTACGAAGTCGCAGAAATCGTCAATTTTTCAGTTGAAGGTTCAATTGAAGAGGAAAAATTTAATTACCATGCCAGCTTTGAAACAGAAGTGATTGGCGAAAGAAGCTATTATCTTTCAAGAGAAACCAAATCGCCAAAAAGCATCACGCCCTGGCAACCTGCCAAACTAAAAGCGTCCAAAAATGGGGCAGATTATATCCTTATTACTGACAAGGGATTTCTACAAGCCGTGCAGCCCTTAATTGATTTCCGCCGCAAACAGGGCTTGCGCGTCAAATCCGTCAGCGTTCAAGACATTTACAATGAATTTAATCATGGATTAAGTAATCCTACCGCGATAAAGGATTTTTTGCGTTATGCCTACGAGAATTGGAATCGCCCTGCACCGACTTATGTTTTTTTAGTCGGAGATGCCAGCCTGAAATATAAAGAGTCTAAGGGCAAAAAAACAAATAAAGTGCCCACCCATCTCTCTGCATCGTGGGAAGGCTTAACCCCAGATGATAATTACTATGTCACTGTCGATGGTAATGATATTTTGCCCGATATGTTAATTGGGAGAATCCCAGGCGATAGCTCAGAAACAGTCGCGGCGTTAATTGACAAAATTATCCGTTTTGAAGAATCCACCCGTGAAAATCCGCGTAACGTTTTACTGATAGCGGATCAGGGCAATGATTTTGAAGCGTTAAATGAGGGGATATTTAGTTATCTACCCGCAAACTTTAATGCCGACAAGATTTACTTGAGCGACTATTTAACTGGCGTAGATAAGGATGAAAGGGAAAAACAAATCGCCAAAGCGACTCAAAACATCATTGCCAGTTTCAATGAAGGCGTGATGATCAGCAACTATATAGGGCATGGCGTTATGGATAGATGGAGCCAATCGAAAGGTTTATTTAAACCAGACGATGTGCACCAATTGACAAATCAAGAACAATTAACTTTTGCACTCATGCTCACCTGCATTAACGGCTATTTTGTCAATTCCACTAAATACTCCTTTGCCGAAGAATTTATTTTAGCTTCAGGGGGAGCGATTGCGACTTTTGCGCCAAGCAATGTCAGTTACACCTGGGAAGACACGATTTTAGCTCATGCCATTGCCTCACTCATTTTTGAGGAAGGCAATAGAATAGTGGGTGCCATCACCACGCAATCCAAAATCACCGCTTATGAACAAGGCGCATCAGCAAATGTCTTAAAAATGTTCACCCTATTTGGTGATCCGGCGGTGCGTTTAAAAGAGTGGTAATTTGCTCAGAAACAGATAAAGCTTGTTGAAAGGTGGGTTTCCACTTCGTTCCTACCCACCCTACGCTTGCTTATTAACTGATGTGACGCAAAGCGATTCTATTCGAGCTTAGAAATCCAATTTTTTTCAAAGATTTCTTAAACATCGTTTCGCCGCTTGCTTAGAAATCCGATTTTTTTCAAAGATTTCTTAAACATCTTGGAAACATAGTGCGTAACATCAGTAATTAAA
>JAGLHR010000749.1 GCA_023143415.1 Thiomargarita sp.
GTTTTTTCTCGCCCAAAACAAGATTTTCTAAGGGCTTGATTTTATTGACTTGAATTAAATTAAAGTTAGCTTATCGTTTGAGTTGAAATTAATTCTTTTTTGGAAAAGCAAACCATGAGCGGCGCCAAGATCAGGCTATAAAAAACTGTCCGAACCATTGTTACTTAATTCACTGGCAGTGAGTCTTTTTTCTGAGCGAAAATGGGACAAAACGAAACTTGATTTACAAATAGAATGGCTTAATGAAAAGGGCAACAGAGAAAAACAACCCACATCCATTTGTCATGCCAGTTGTGTTGAACATCTGCAGACACATAAAAAGTGGATAAAAGAATGGTTATACCAACAAGTGAAAAATGGTACTGATTTATGGGAACGCCATTTATTTTCAACGAGTACAAAATAGTTTAGCCGCTCAACAGTCATTATTAAATGCTTTATGGGCGCAAGAATGGGGTAAACTTTTTTAGATATCCGAAAGTCTGGCTCCAAACATTTTTTTCTATTGATAAGTGTTTGAACGTGGCGACTACTGGTATCCAAAAAACGCTTAAACCGTTTATTGACAAGGGCTGGATCATGACACCTAACTCGCCTCAAAAAACGCTTAAACCGTTTATTGACAAGGGCTGGATCATGACACCTAACTCACCTCAAAAAACGCTTAAACCGTTTATTGACAAGGGCTGGAGCATGGCTAACTTAATAGATGTTGTGGCTGAAAATCATATACAATTATTGTCGTTAAATAACTAAACTAACGAGGTAAATTATGCAAGAAGCTGTACATTACGGAAAAGTCGAGTTAATCCCCGGCATCTTATGTGACGGATATGTGCTAAATGATGGCACTGCGGTTATGAGTGAACGTGGGGCAGCTGACTTGTTGGGGATGAAACAAGCTCCCTTTCAACGCATGGCTAAATTTCCTCCAAAAACGCTTAAACCGTTTGTTGACGATGGTTTTAGCATTACACATCAATCAATAAAAGTCATCGCCAAAAATAGCCCTTATCAAGGACGAAATATTATTGTTTATGATAGTAATTTCATTGAGTCTTTTATACGTGGTTATGCTTTGGCACTGGCAAATGATGTTCTTAGAGAAAATCAGATGCACATTGGACGAAGATGTGTACTTTTACAATCTGCACTTGTCCAAACTGCCCTTGACACCGCCATAAAACAAGCCTGCGGCTTATCCCCAGACATTCAGAAAACCGCCCAACAGTTGACATTATAAACCAAAAACACTAAAATAACCAAAAACACAAAAAAGTATCTTCTCAAAAAGTGTGGGTAAACTGGCACAAACCTGACAGGTTTTGGAAACCTGTCAGGTTTTTTCCACAGAATTTAGAGAAGATACCAAAAAAGGTTATTTGATGTACAAGTCAACTGGGTAGGGATTCTTTTAGCAAAAGAACATTCAGTAACAAACTTCGAGGAGAAAGTTTTTTGAAAAAAACTTTCTCCTCGAAAACTATCCAAAATTGGATAAAGGAGGGTAAATTTGACCAAGTCAAGAAGACTAAAGGAGGACATTACCGGGTATGGGTTGATGAACAAACTGTCACTATTCTCTCTGCAAGAGTTTCAAGTGCCAAACAAAAAACTTCTTTGGCCAGACAAGAAAGATTGCTCCAAGAGAAATACTCTGAAGCCAGGCTTATCTCTGATATTGCCTCCGGTTTTAACCAAAATAGACGAGGTGATAAAGCCATTTTGGAGTCCGCGATCAACGGCAATTCACAACCTCTTGTGGCAACCACATCAGATAGAATTACCAGAACCGGCTTTCAACTTATCAAATGGGATTGAGGAGAATGTTTTTACAACGGAAAAACATTCTCCTCGATCATTGAATTATCAGGTGGAAGAGTCGAGCTTTTGGAAGAATCGGATAAGACCGAGCAATTCGATACCAAATGAGGATAAAGTTTTTGCTCCGCAAAAACTTTATCCTCATTTACACTTATCGCTTTCATTACCAGCTTCATCAACTCCCATTATGGGAAACGAAGTGCAAGAAGACGTCATCACAAGCAAACAGATTAGAATTTACCCAAAAAACGAGGTTTTATGGTTTGATTCTCTAAATCTTTATCGTCGAGCTTATAACTTAACCATTGAATTTATGGTAAAAGGACGTAAGCCATCAAGCGAATTTAGAACACAAATCGGTGATTGGTGCAAAATAGAATGCTTCGACAATGATGTCACATTTAATAGTAATTTGATTCAAGCCGCTTATCGCAAAGCCTGTGATACTCGCACTGCGGTTATCAAGAAAAGAATTAAAGGTGAAAGGGCTGAGTTCTCATTCATGTCAAGAATGGCTTCTCAGCAATATTTTGTTGCACCGAGATTGTCAGTTAAAAAACAAATATACCCTCATATTTTAAAGGGTTGCACTTGGACCGAAAAAGTCCCAGAGGAGGCGATTGGTAAAACGGTAGTCGTCACTTATACCAACGGGCAATGGTTCGCCAATGTCAGATTGGTTCAATCAATAAGTCAAGTTGTCACTAAAGAATTATCTCTTGTTGCATTGGACCCAGGCGTCAGAACTTTTCAAACCGCTTTTAGTGGTGAAGAGGCGATTAGTTATGGAGACCAATTTGTTAATGCGAAATTAGTTCCATTGATGTCAGAGTTAGATAGGCTCTTATCTGAACGCGATAAACTTCACAACGAAGATAGGTCATTGCAATGGGTTAAAGACCGATTGAAAAATATCAACCGAAGAATCCATAAAGTCAGAGCCAGACATCAAAATTTGGTGGCCGATTTACATAGGCGTGTCGCTTATGATTTGGTTATTAACTATGATGTGATTTTATTACCGACTTTTGAAACCCAACAAATGACCAAAAAAAGTAATGAAACACGCAAACGATTTCTAAGGCGTAAAACGGTTAGAGGAATGCTAGGCTTGGCTCACTATAAGTTTAAACAAACTTTAAAATGGATGGCGACGAAATACGGTAAAACGGTAGTAGATGTGAATGAATCTTATACTTCCAAAACCTTGTGGGATGGTTCAATTCTCAAAAACTTGGGCGGGAAATCTTCAATTCTTTTCCAAGGTAAGAGAGTGAACCGAGATATACATGGTGCGAGAAATATTTTGATTCGGTTTTTAACTAAGGTGATAGAAGTTTTATCACCCCAGGGAGCTTACCCCTTAAACATAACCAGGCCTGATTTTTGTGGTTTTGGCGTTTTTAAGTAAGAGCATTACATAGATGCGGTCAAACTAATCAAGGATTATGGCTTTACCTGTTCGGTTGACAATGACATTGCTATCAAGAAAGACATTGTTAAATTCCTTGATATTCCAGAAAGCACACTCAATGGTTTTCTTCGCAAGCATCGGTATGAAATTGAGCCGATTAAACTGGATTACTTAACCATCCGTTCCATCGGCTATAAAGCACCACGCATGAATGGCTATCACATAGAAGATGTTGGCAAGATAGCTTTAGGCATGGATTCGGTGATTGGGGTTGAGTTAAAGAAACAAGCGTTTGGAAAGGTTAGCTCTTTGGCTAAACCAGAGACAAGAGGAGAAATTGAATGGCTAGAAGTTCTAACAAAAGTATTTGCTGGTTTTGGCTTGCATCACAATTACCAAATCGGCAAGTATAAAGTTGATTTCTTTGTAGAAAAGTTAATGTTAGTTTTAGAATGCAACGGTTATGACAACCATATTTATTACGACACGAAGAAAGAGACAGAACGAGAGAAGTTTATCAGTCAACGCTATAGCTTATTGCGTTTTCATCATCAAACCGATTGGGAAACGCTGGTGAATGGAATCTTACAGGCTAAAATGGGAAATGTTATTAAGTTGTACAATGTAGAGCATCTATATCCTGAGAATGCAAAGAATCCATGTTTTATTTAACTATTTCTCGTTCCCTTCGAGGCTAAAGTTTTTTCTTCAAGAAAACTTTTGCCTCGAAAAGATTTAAAAATCAGTCTTCCCCGCTTTCCAACGCCACCCATAGAATTGATTTTAACTTGCGAACTGATCATAGCCAATTTTTATCCAGCGCAATGGGAAACACTTAAAAAGCAACGTGGCTGGTTAAAATTAATTCAGATTGCCCAACGTTTATGTTACGCCGTTTATTTTCAACGAGTACAAAATAGTTTAGCCGCTCAACAATCATTATTAAATGCTTTATGGGCGCAAGAATGGGGTAAATTTTTTTAGAACGACAAATCAATGAGTTAGAAATCAGCATTATATGAGGTATTATATTAATAACCTATTGATTTTTATGCTTATTTCTAGCTAAAAATCCCGTCCATAACAGAATGAATAATTAATAAAAAGTGAAAAATAATACCCAACAAGAACTACCCAAGGCTGTCATGCCCGCCTCATCAAGCACGGTACTCAAATGGGCAAAACGGATTTTTACACCACTCGCTTTAGGGTTTATTATCTATTTTGCTTGGCAATCACGCGATATACTTGTCACGGTAATTGCAAATGCCCAACCTGACTTTCTTATCATCGCGGTTTTTTTATTGATAATGGTTCACTTTGTTGCACCAGCATCTGTTGTTATGATTTTGAAAGCCTGTGGTTCATCAATTTCATATAAGTTTGCACTGAAAACACATATCAATCGTTTACCAGCACGCTATTTACCCGGTGGCATTTGGCATACCGTAGGGCGGACGATGGATTTTTACCAGCAGGGAATAAAACCTGTTCACTTAACCGCCTTTGTACTATTGGAAAATATTCTTGCAGTCAGTACAGCTTTTATCATCGGCGGTATAAGTGTGTGGTATTTTCGTGGTCTAACAGATATTTGGGGAAAGATCGCGGTAGTGGGATGTTTCTGTAGTGTATTAGGATTAAGTTTGGCACCCAAAATACTGAATTGGCAAATTTTAAAATCAGTTTCTCAAGTCCATTATCGTTTTTATCTGCAAACGATTGGTATCTATATACTCATTTGGTTTCTGATGGCACTCGCTTTTATCGCCTATTTATCCGCATTCCCTTTGATATTAGGAGAAATGTCAATGCTAGAAGTTGGCGGAACTTACATATTTTCTTGGGGAATTGGTTTTCTTGCCATTTTTGCTCCACAAGGCATTGGAATATTTGAAATGGTGGCTGGCAATATGCTTAACGCACCTCTTTCGTTGAGCAATATTGCCGTACTTCTTGCAGGATTCAGAATAATGGCACTCATTGCAGATATTACCCTATGGGCTTTCTCACATTTTTGGTGGTTGCGTAAAAAACCTTAGCTTCTGGTTGGTTTCCTGAGTCTAAAAATCCCACAGCTTAAATCTTTTCTGCATAAACAACATACCCATCTCCCCAATCTTTTTGTAAAAAAAACTTTTGTAAAAAAATAAAGGGCATGAGTGTTATCTCATTGAATAAAAAAGCTAATTTGTTCGTAATGGGGTTTCTTTCTACACCGCTTTTAATACTTCTTTCTTCCAAAGAACCATTCTGGTGAGTTTTCTTTGAACCCTGTATTATGTTACTCATCATTCTGGTTATATTGCCTAAAGGAAAACCATGATTCAAAACCGTAATATCTTTATACCCCGTTCTTTCCAACAATTGGGTAATTTCTGCTTTTTCATATCTTCTGACATGTCCTACAAATTCATCATCCTTGTTATACTTACTCATATGGGCAGGGACAGAAATTAGAATTTTGCCACCTGACTTCAAAGAAGTTGACCATTCTTTTAATGCCTCAGCATCATTTTTGATGTGTTCTAACACTTCAAATGCAAATAGATAATCAAACTGAAGTCCTTTAATGGATTCTAAATCCTCTACGACTTCCACTTGATGACTATATTTAACTAAGTTATTCCTGAGAATTTGTCGATTTTCCACACCCAAATCATAACATTTCCCATAATAGCCTTTCTCTAAAAAAAGAGTGGTGACATCACCAGTGCCAGCACCAAATTCAATAAAACTAGCTGGTTCCCACTTTTTAATCGCATATTCAATGCATTTTTTTCGCATAATATGTTTTGGGGTACTGCTCCATTTCTTAGGCATGATTATTATTCCTTATTCAGTTAACCTTTAGGTTTTATGATATAATATTATGGTTGTCCAAAAAAGTTTTGTTTACTCTGAGGTTTTCAAAACCTCAGAGGTTTAGGCAAAACTTATCAGATAGACTATACCTAAATTTTTTCCAATACTAAACGATAGCTATGTGGCATCATGTCATCCATTGGACTAATGAGGCTAAATAACCAACATAAGAGATTGACCATTAAAATCATTAAGGGTGCTAAAATACCCAAAATCATCATCGGATTTTTTTGTTGTATCCAATTAAGTACCGTTTTGCTAATAGCAATATTTACTAATAAACCAGCCGTTTCCAAAGGTTTACCCATTTGTGTTTCTTGACGAATCATGAAGCCATGTTTATGGGCTAATTGTTGCAGACCATACTTCGTCCAACGCTGAAAATCTAACGGCGCATCATGGATAGGATAAATAAAAGGCACTTTTAATACAAAAGTGCCTTTGGGTTTAAGCACCCGTGCAATTTCACTGATGCTATCATCAGAACGCGGTAAATGTTCAAGCACATCAAGTAACAATACAGCATCCATACTATTATCAGCAAAAGGCAAAATTTGTGCATCACCATAAACATCTGGTTGTGTATCATACCAATTGACAGCCGTCTGATAGTAATCAAGCCCAATATAATTGTGATTGGCTTTGATATACGACTTCATATATTGATTAGCACAGCCTATATCCAGCACTGTTCCTGCCACTTGTTCACCAATTTTTGTGCAATGCCAATCTTCATTGCGGTAAGTAAACCATTGTGGATGCAAGGGAAGTTTGCGTATTTTTGCTAATGCTTTTTTCAGTTTGGGATAAAGCATATTATTATATTTCTAATGAGTATTGAACCATTTCCATGTTTTTGTCAAGCCAGTTTTTAAATCAATACGGGGATACCAATGGTAATCCTCATGTAAACGAGAGCAGTCTAAAACAATACGTTTTACGTCAACCGCACGAGCGTCTTTATATTGACGTATAACAGGCATTTGTGTCATTTCTTCGATCAAACTGCATAGTTGATTGAGTGTAGTGCCTTGCTCTGAACCCACATTATAGATACTATTCGAGGTTAAAGTTTTTTCGGTAAAAAAACTTGAACCTCGAATGTTATTATGTGCAACAGGCTCATCAATTAATTGTATGCATAAATCTATAAAATCGCCAATATACAAATAATCACGAACATTTTCACCATCGCCCCAAATTTGTAGTGGTTTTTTAGTCAGAATAGTTTGGAAAATGGTCGGTATAACACCAAATCCCTTGCGATAAGGTTGTTCTGGACCATAAAAATTAGTGGGACGCAATATTATTGCATGATGTTGTGATTGTTGGCAAAAGGCCATAATGAATTTTTCTAAAGCCGCCTTACCAGCACCATAATAAGACAGCGGCGCAAGTGGATCATTTTCTTTGACTAATTGTGCGGTTGGATTGCCATAAATGGCTCCGCCTGACGAAGTATAAATTAAAGAAACATGCTCATACTTTTGTAAAATCTCTAAAAAACGGAGAGTTGGTAATAAGTTATTAGTCGCCTCAAAAGTCGGTTGTAAGGCTGATGAACCGGGAGTCGAATCACTAGCAAGGTGTATAACCGTTTTGCAATGTGGTAATATCGTATTTAACAGTGCTAAATTATCAAGAGAATCTGTATAACAATGCACCCCAGATAATGTAGGCAATGTATGACTGCTTCTTGCAATCACATAGATTTCGGGATGTTGTGGGTGCAAGCGTTTTAGTAATTGCCTACCCACAAAACCAGTTCCTCCAAGTATTAAAATACCTTGTGCTTTCATTTTTCTAATAGGCTATGATAAGCGTTAATATAACGTTGAGCACAATCATTCCATGTACCCATTTCTTTTTTTACCCAGTTTCGTGCTTGGGTAGCAATGAGTTCATTATTTTGGCTGTTTGCCAACCATTTAATACCAGCCATAAAATTTTCTTGAGAATCAGTAAGCCATCCGGTTTTTTGATGTGTTATAAAATCCGCATGTGCCGGGAGCTGTGACGCTAAAATCGGTAAACCTGCTGCCATCGCTTCTAACATGACTTGAGGACGACCTTCATCATGTTGACTCAGTGTGATTAAGCCCGCCGCTTGAGGAAACCAATTTTCTTGTAAATCTTTAGGATAGGTTGCGCCATGATAATGCACCCATTCGGGAATATTTAATTGCTCCTGCATGGGACCAAATAAATGTAATTCATGTTCTTTCTGAAAAATCTGTTTGCCCCAGTCAAATAAAGGGCCTATTTTTTTTTGAGTGAGGCGTGACACGACCAACCATTTTTTTGCATGGTGCCAATCTCTTTTTAATTGATACCACGCTGCATCTATGCCAAATGGAATTGGTACAATGGATGCGACATTTCCAAATCGTTGTTCAAGTTCGGCAGTCATCCAGTTTGCATTGGGAGCAAGAATGCACCGACGTTGCTGAAAAACATGACGTAATAGATTTGTCATCGCTGGCAGTTTTAATAAAGCTAAATCGCTCCCTAATACGGTAACTAAGGCAGGTTGTTTTGTTCCCCATAAAGGTAATGCGTTTTGTAACCAATTGACATGAAATAGATGCATCAGTTTATGGCGTTTATAAACCTGCCTCAACATCAATAAAAGTTTAATGGGTGCAGTCAAACGTGATAACCCCCCTTCTCGTAGTAAATGTGCTATCCCGCCCTGTTCCATCAATTCATTAAGCCAAGCGGCTTCTTGAGGTGTCGCAACATAAGTCGCTTGATTGGATATTTCACCGGGTGGTGCCCATAAACTTAAATTAATAGCTAGATTAGCAACTAATGAGTCAACCTGATGTTTAATAAAAAGTCCACGCCAATCCGTCGCATCTCTTGGATAAGAAGTGGCTGTCATCAGGACTTGTAGTGGGGATGCTGACATAGTTGAGTCATCATTTTCCATAGTGAATCTTCCTTTATCTAACCGGAAACAGTCGCTTCCACCAGCGTTTACGATTCGCGGGTGTAGGCGCGTCATCGACAATCGCTTCTGGAGGAATGCGCGTCAGTAACCAACAACGTCAACTTAATAAGCACTTTTTCTGGGTAACACTCTCAAAATTTTAATCGTGTGAGTTTTAGAAACGAAAGTAAAACGGACGCGCCATTGCCCTACACGTAGTCGCCATTCATTTTTGTAACCCTTCAGCTTACGAATATCAACTTCAGAAGGATTTTTTGCCAGTTTATCAATGGCTCGTATGACAGCCTGTTGATCAAACTCGGGTAATTGAGTTAAGTCTTTTTCTGCCGCTGAGGTAATAAATATAAACCAAGACATGACTATTTACCTCGCAATCGTTGTTTCACTTCATCCCAAGACGAAATCTCATGCCGAGCCACTTCATCCCTTGCTTCTTGGACCAGACGTTCTTCTTCTTCAGAAATTATTTCATCTTCATCAGGTGCATTTGACAAGGCTTGTAAAACCGGATCATTGTGGCTATGAACATACTTTAAAAACCATTGTACCGCAGGTAATTCACAATCAGGTAAGGTGTCAATCAGATGATATAATTCTACTTTAGTCGTCATATTAAAAAGTTTTTTCTTTCGTGTAAGCCTGTTGAGTCATCATTTTTCATGGTAAATGTTCCTTTATCTAACCGGAAACAGTCGCTTCCACCAGCGTTTACGATTCGCAGGTGTAGGCGCGTCATCGACAATCGCTTCTGGAGGAATGCGCGTCAGTAACCAACGCGGCGGCGCAACGGTGCCGCTTGTTCCACAAACAGCGCCGAGATTATTTGGGTCAAATATTTTAATCATAGCGGGCGTTTCCTTATCATCAGCATAGACAATCCCGCAATAATCATAATCATGCTCTTTACGCAATAATTGGTCAATTTCTTGGATAAATTGGTTCAACTCAGTTGCATCGACGGGCGCAGTTGGCACCGTTTCTCCCACAAAGTAAATGTACCAATCATTAGGTTGCGCTTTCACTTGGTCCCATAATTTGTCTAATTGGGGCCAACGCAATATGTTGGTAAAACGGCCTTTATAATGTTTTTGAAAATTCATATCACTCGATCATCAAGTTTTTTCGTTACTCAATAAACAGAAATGAGATAGGCGAAATTAATTTAAAAAACTTATTTAAAATCAAAGTGTTAAAAAATATCCGTCTGTCTGGAGTCCAACGCTTCAGCTTTGGCGATTCAATAGCACGGCTCCAAAGTTAATGTTGGATATCAAACGCCCAAAGTTAATGTTGGATACCAAGAAACGCCCAAAGTTAATGTTGGATACCAAGATGCCCATTGCTTGGAGTTCAACGCTTCAGCTTTGGGATTTTAAAAGCCTTTTAGCTATTTCTGAATTGATAGAAATTTTGGGAATAATGGAATAGTATGAAGAACGTAAATTTTCAATCAGTTCTTGATCTAATTCTGTACTTTTTTTTAGTTCGAGTTGTTTTGTTGAAAATGAATAACCCAGTTCAGCAACTATTTCTTCAGTCGGATTTCTCATTTCAAAATAATCGCTAAAAGTATATTTTTTTCCTTCTTGCTTGAAAAATTTTTTTAGTCATTGAGTTTTGTTAAACCTAAATTAGCCAGTCAGTTTAAAGATATTTTTAGTAACGACTCAGGGCAACCATAAAGGATTGCCCCTACAACAATATTCTTATTAATACAGACGAAAATCTTCTGATGTAGGGGCAATCCCTTGTGGTTGCCCCTACTCAGGGCAATCCTTTGTGGTTGCCCTGAGTAG
>JAGLHR010000075.1 GCA_023143415.1 Thiomargarita sp.
ATTGATCAGGCTTCAATTGAATTAGTATTTAAGGAAGTTAATGTCCCCCAATATCCGGAACATTCTGAAATTGCCGTCAAAAGGCAGATTTCTCGTAAAGGGCAATCAACCTATTTTCTCAATGGTATCAAATGTCGGCGTAAAGATATTACTGAGTCTTGAAAAGTGTCATTGAATTATTAGGGGAGATGCGAAGATGATCAGGGCTACCATATTGCCAATATAATTGCTTATGGCTAATAATATCACTGAGTTTTATGATAATATAAAAAAAATTGCTGTACCACATTATAAATCAAAGGAAAATTAAAATGGCTTATGGTACTTTCAAGTCAGTTGAAGAAGTGGCCACAAAATTTGATATTGAAGTCGCGGATACAACGATATTTATTGGCGAAAAAACATTAGAAATTTCAGAACTGTTATTTTCTATTGTCGAAAATAATTTAAGAGATAAAATAAATTATGTCTCTGAGTATGCAATTTGTGAAACCATTATTCGTCCTATTCTGGATATAGTTGCACAAAATTATCCGCTAAAAGTCTGGTCACATATCCCTTATAATGTGGACAAAGAAAAAGGACTCGTGGGAGAACCGGATTATTTAATCGCTCCAAAAAACAAATATGGTGGAATGGTAAGTCCTGCTTTGTGTGTTATAGAAGCGAAAAAAGATAATTTTGATGAAGGCTGGACACAGGCTTTAGCAGAAATGGTCGCTTCTTCTTTACTTGAGGCAAAAACTTGTTATGCAGTAGTGACCACAGGTACAGTTTGGCAATTTGGAAAATTAAAAAACAATATTTTTATTATGGACCCAACATTCGTATCTGCACCAACCGATTTACAGCGACTTTTTAATATCATTAATTGGGTATTTAATGAAATCGCCTAAAATGAAAGCCATGAAATTTAAATGCCCTCAAAAAATCATTCCGTTAATCCGTTGTACTAAAGAGGTTCTCATTATGATTTGGTCTGAAGTACGTCAAGCTTATCATAACCAATGGCTTATCATTGAGGCGTTACACACAACCCCAGACACCCAGCGGCATGACCATATCGCCATCGTTGAAATGTGTAAAAGTGGCGGTGATGCAATGCTATCGTCGTCTTCATCAACAATTTCCGATTCGTGTTTTTTATTTTGTCAATACCGGGCGTGAAACTTTAGATATTCGTGAACGTAGGTGGCTAGGAATCCGGGGGTAGGTGATGCAATTAATATTGATCTTTAACCACAAAGCCACTGAAACTCAGCAACTCGGATACTTTTTGTCATTTTAAGTTGCCGAAAAACATGAATTTTAATTAACCAATAAGGAGCTAAAAATGCAAGCAATTGAATTTACATCTAAATCACACGATAGGATGATATCCATCCCAGAACATTACAAAGATTGGTTTAAAAAACCGGTTAAGATCATTTTGTTGGCAATGGAGCCATCACCCGAAGAAAACATGATTCCGCAAAAAAACACAGATTTGAATCGTTTTGCTGGTACTATCTCATTGACTGAAGAACCACTTGAATTTCAAAACTATCGGGGGGAATCGTTGTGAATCACAGATTGTTGGAGTTCAAAATATGATTTTCGTCATTATTGCAACAGCCTATCATAGAAATCACCTACTTAAAGAAAGAAGTCTTTTTTCTGTCTACCATCAAAAAAATATTAATCCAAACTCGGTAAAAATTATTATCGTTGATGATAATGATAGAATGAATCAAGAATATTCACCCGCGTATTTTCCAATTAAGCAAATCGTTATTCAACTGAGAGAAAGACTCAATCTGACAAAAACCGCCTTTCAAACTTATGTGATTAAAAATACCAGAACCCAACACCATTCTGGCACTGGCGCGTGGAATACTGGCATGTATTTCATCACAGCACTTTTTCCACATTGGGAATCATCTTACGTGGCTATTTTGGACGATGATGATGAATATTGTTCTGATTATTTAAGTACTTGTTTTCAGTCTATTCAAAAAACCGAAAAAAAGTGCTATGCTGCTATTTTTTGTCGGTTAATTTGGAAAACAGAAGAGACAGAGGTGGTACATAAATTAACGCGGGATTTATTAACGCCACAACATTTTTTTATTGGGAATCCGGGCGTGCAAGGTAGTAACCTGTTTATCATGGCAAAAGTACTTTTAGAGATTGGTGGCTTCGATGAAACTTTTCCCAATACGACGGATAGGGAGTTAATGATCCGTTTGCTTGATGAGATTGAGCGACATAATCAAGTGTCAAACCAGAAATATTTGCTCAAGGTGGTTGAAAAACCGCTGGTTATTCATCATAACCATAGCGGAAAACGAGTGAATACGGATATTTTGTTAAAAAAAGTCGGGTTGGATTTATTCTATCAAAAATACCGTGATCGTTTTTCTGAGCAAGATTTCTTAAAATCATTGGAAAGAGCCAAACGTCTGTTTCAATATGAATATCAGCCCTGAAAATAACAAAGCGATTGGTTATTTACAAGATTATGATCCTAGCATTATCGTCATGATGCCGGTAAAAAATGCTAAAAATGTGATGGCTCAATCACTGTGTTCACTCGCTAACCAAGTTGAGATGACACGAAAAATGCTGGTGCTGATTTCAGATGATCATTCAGAAGAACATTGGGAAAATCATATCAATATCAAAGAGATTCTTTCAGATAAGCGGTTTTTAATGATTAAACCACCCACTGGCTTTAACAAAGTTAGCCAAAATAGAAACTTTTTAATATATTTTTCAATAACTTATGCAAATAACTTAGAAATATTGCTACGATTGGATGCGGATGATTTCTTAGAGGAAAGCAATATCTTATGTACGATAGAAAAATATTTTTTTTCATCGACTTTTTATTTTTATAAACCCTATACACGCACGCAATGTAACCTGTTACTGATGGGTAATGCATTATCTTGTGATGGCTTAAAACTTAATCGAATCAATTGTGCTTCTAATCGACTCAAAAATCACCCCTCTCTTTTAGAGCAACTTGATGCCATGCGCTATGGGCTTCCTGAAGCAGAATTGCCTTCCTGTAATTTGATTTGGAAACCTGAATTGCCCATTCAGTATCCTGCCCTAAAAAGTGCAGAAGATCATTTGTTACTCACCCACTGTTTGTTAAAGTATAAAAAAGAGGATTTTTATATTGAAGAAGAAAAGTTATACGCCAATTATTCCCTATCAGGAAACGTGACAGCCAATAATAAACAGGCTGAAATTTATCTGCAATCAAGACAATTCATTTTTAACACGGCTTTGAATTATGAACCGAATTAAAACCGCGTTTAACATTCTTAAACTCGATCATCAAGTTTTTCGTTTGACAACAATAACGACAAGGATTGTTTATAAAAAGGGATTGTAACTACTCAGGTAGTGCCTCATTAACGTAAAATATTGGGTAACTACTCAGCCTTGAGATAAATCTCAAGGCTGACAGCTAAAGCAGGCTCAAGCCAGCTAAATTATTTTCGAGGTTTAAGTTTTTCTTCAAAAAACTTAAACCTCGAAATTAGTCTGCTTTAGCAAACTTTAGCTTTTAGCCTTGAAATTGATTTCAAGGCTAACCGCTGAGTAGTTACAATATTGGATAGTATCTGAGTAGTTACTACAAGGGATTAAAAAACGCTAACTACAAGGATTATATATAAGAAAGGATTAAAAACGAATATAACCTCGATCCAATCCTTTATTATATACAATCCTTGTAGTTA
>JAGLHR010000750.1 GCA_023143415.1 Thiomargarita sp.
CGGATTTCAGTGCCTTGCCTCATTTACAAAAACTTGCTCTCTATTCTAATCAGCTAACTGGCGCAATTCCGGATTTCAGTACCCTGCTGCCTAATTTGAACTATTTTAGCTTCAGTCGTAATCAACTGACACCAATGAACACAAATTGCAATGCAGTCACCCAGATTTCACCCATTGAGTGCAAGTCGCTGTTGGAACTTTACCATAGCAGTAACCGCTCGGAGTGGGAGAACAATGAAGGGTGGAATATGACGAATACACCTTGTAGTTGGTATGGTGTCACTTGTGAAAACGGTGGTGTCACCAAGATTTCTCTCGAAAAGAATCAACTGAAAGGCACAATTCCGGATTTCAGTGCTTTGCCTAATTTGCAGGTGCTTTGGCTCAATGGAAATCAACTGACGGGCGCGATTCCGGATTTTAGTGCGTTGCCTAATTTGCAGTGGCTTTATATCAATTCTAATCAACTGACGGGCGCGATTCCAGATTTCAGTGCTTTGCCTAATTTGCAGGAGCTTCGGCTTCATAAGAACCAACTGACGGGCGCGATTCCAGATTTTAGTGCGTTGCCTAATTTGCGGGAGCTTTCGCTTTATAATAACCAACTGACTGGCGCAATTCCAGATTTCAGTGCCTTGCCTCAGTTGATATGGCTTTATCTTAATAATAATCAACTGACGGGCGCGATTCCGGATTTCAGTGCCTTGCCTAATTTGCACTGGCTTTCTCTCGATGGTAATCAACTGACTGGCGCGATTCCGGATTTCAGTGCCTTGCCTAATTTGCAGACGCTTGAACTCTTTCATAATCAACTGACGGGCGCGATTCCGGATTTCAGTGCGTTGCCTAATTTGCAGACGCTTTATCTCTATTCTAATCAGCTGACGGGCGCGATTCCAGATTTCAATGCGTTGCCTAATTTGCAGACGCTTCATCTCTCTTCTAATCAGCTGACGGGCGCGATTCCGGATTTCAGCATCTTAACAAAATTGCAATATCTTAACCTCAGAAATAATCCAATCTGTAAAGACACTAACATCAATTATTCTTCTTGGCGCGTTGCTAATTCTGCTATTATGTTGTTGGGAGCGGGGCTCGGATCAGATATGGGATTAGTATGGCAAAAACAATTAAACACATTTCCAAATTGCCCTGTCAACCAACCCCAAACTCTCGTCATTACCGATTGCAATACCGTCACGGAGATTTCACTCATAGAGTGCGAGTCGCTATTAGAACTTTACCATAGCACTAACGGCGCGGAGTGGGATGACAATGAAGGGTGGAATGTGACGAATATGCCTTGTAGTTGGTCTGGTGTGACTTGTGAAAACGGTGGTGTCACTGGGATTTTTCTCGCTTCTAATCACCTGACAGGCGCGATTCCGGATTTCAGTGCGTTGCCTAATTTGCAGGGGCTTTATCTCAATGATAATCACCTGACTGACGCGATTCCGGATTTCAGCGCTTTGCCTAATTTGCAGTGGCTTACTCTCTTTGAAAATCACCTGACAGGCGCGATTCCGGATTTCAGTGCCTTGCCTCATTTGCAGAGGCTTAATCTCGGTTCGAATCACCTGACAGGCACGATTCCGGATTTCAATGCTTTACCTAATTTGGAATATTTTAGCTTCAGTGGCAATCAGCTGACACTGAAGGAAACAAATTGCAATGCTGTTACCCAAATTTCTCAAGTCGAGTGCGAGTCGCTGTTAGAACTTTACCATAGCACTAACGGCGCACAGTGGAGAGACAATGAAGGGTGGAATGTGACGAATACGCCCTGTGGTTGGCATGGTGTCACTTGTGAAAACGGTGGTGTAACCAAGATTGTTTTAGGAGGCTTCGTATATGGTAATAACCTCAATGGAACACTTCCCAATTTCAGAGGGTTGCCTCATTTGCAGAGGCTTGATCTCTCTGAGAATCAACTGACTGGCGTGATTCCGGATTTCAGTGCTTTGCCCAAGTTGCAGGAGCTTGATCTCCGGGGGAATCACCTGACTGGCGCGATTCCGGATTTCAGCACGTTGCCTAATTTGCAGACGCTTTGGCTCTATTATAATCACTTGACAGGCGCGATTCCGGATTTCAGTGTTTTGCCTCATTTGCAGACGCTTTATCTCCATCATAATCAACTGACAGGCACGATTCCGGATTTCAGTGCGTTGCCTAATTTGCAGAGGCTTGATCTCTCTTATAATCAACTGACGGGTACGATTCCGGATTTCAGTACGTTGCCTAATTTGCAGAGGCTTTATCTTTCTGAAAATCAACTGACGGGTGCGATCCCTAATTTTAGTGCATTGCCTAATTTGCAGGTGTTTTATCTCGAATCTAATCAACTGACGAGCGCGATGGTCGAAATGCAGCTAAACCAAAGCTGCTATACCACCGGCAACCCATTACGCTTAGAACTGGAAGTCAATGGGCAAGCGATGGCAGATTTATATGTCGCAATCGTATTTCCAGATGGCGACTTGATGACAATTACCTACCCCCTTTCCTTTAGCTGGCTCAATGCGATACAAATCTATCAACCCGCTGTTGAAATCGCTGGGCAGAAGACTTATTCCATCATGGACTTTCCCCTCCCAGCGGGCATTCCAACTGGGAATTATCAAACCTGTGGCGTGTTAGTCTTAGCGGGCGCAACGCCGATGGAACCCAATAACTGGATACATTTGCATTGTGCGGGGTTTGAGGTGTATTAACTCATTTTTTAGAAACCAAGTTTCTTCGTAACGACTCAGGGCAACCATAAAGGTGTGCAGCCTACAACAATATTCTTATGTCGAGTGACGAAAATATTCTGATGTAG
>JAGLHR010000751.1 GCA_023143415.1 Thiomargarita sp.
AAAAAACCCTAAAATACAACAATGCCTAAACCCAACTTAAATAACGCCATCGTCCGCATCCTAATAGAAGACAGCGAACCACGTCAACCATTAGGAGCCGGCTTTTTGGTATCGCCCCGCCATATTTTGACGTGCGCCCATGTTATCATCGACGTACTTGATCTCCCAGAAAATACACGCGAAGCACCAGAGGGTCTCATCTCTCTTGATTTTCCATTACTAGATGAGAAACAGACATTATCCGCGACAATATATAAATGGTCTCCTGTCAAAGAGAGTGCAATAGGCGAATTTGAAGAAGATATTTGTATTCTTGAACTCTCTCCAGAAAGCGTTTTACCTAATAAAGCGCAGCCAATTCCCATCATTGTTCTTGAACAGGATGCCCATTTTAATGATCGCGCCGTGCGAATGTTCGGTTTTCCAGAAGACAAAGAAAATGGGGATTGGCTAAATGGAACATTGCAAGGAACCATCGGAAATGGAAGAGTGCAACTGGAAAGTGAAGTAGGGCGGCGAGGCGTTTTGCCAGGCTTTTCTGGCACAGCGATCTGGGATAAAGAAGAAAACGCCGTCATTGGTATGATGGTGAGTATTTATGCGGGTGAAGTGGATACTTCGGCTTACATGATACCTGCTTATAAATTTATTGAGGTTTGGTCCGAATTAGAACAGGTTGCCACCATCAAAAGAAGACTTATCAATAAACAAAAAGCGTCCTCTGTATTTGAAAAACTCAAAGATAAACTGCCGACGAGTGGAAAGCCAACCACTTTGACAAATAAAGTGCATCAGTTAGAAACGGAAATCAAAGAGACAGAACATAAAATGATCACGAAGGAAATAGACGAAGCGCGGCGTTTGGAACGCAACCACGCTTATTCACAGGCACTTGAACAATGGCAAAACATTCAATCACTTTTGCCTGATGATATTCGAGCATCAGAAGCGATTCAAACGTTGGAAGAAAAAATTGCCCTTAAAAAACGGGTGATTGATGTTCAAAAACGTTTGATTACACATTTTAAAGCGTTGGGAGCAACTTATCTCCAAATAGATGTACGTTTAAGACGCATGAAGAAAGAAGGGGTGGATGACGAAGCAGAAACCCTGTTAAATATTATCGAACAATTTTTAAATCAGGACATTTCTGCCGACGATTTAACTGAATTTTGGTCAAGTTTAGACTCACAACCTTCAAAGACAAAGGTTGACGCGCTCAACTATCAAGCATTAGCAGCGCGTTTACAACGGGGTGATATTGTCATTTTTTTAGGCAGCGATTTATTGCCCAGCCTTTGTGATCAAAGCTTATCAAATGCTGAAATTGTGAAAGGTTTAGCTGATTTTGTCAATTATCCTGATTTTAATGGGGATTTTCCATCCATTTGCGAATACATTGACATGAATAATCAATTTGGGCGGCAATTATTATCTGATAAATTGCAAACGTTAGTTGAACCTAAAAAGCCATCTATCGCGCTTTATCAGTTATTTGCTTTGCTTAGAAAGCCCCT
>JAGLHR010000752.1 GCA_023143415.1 Thiomargarita sp.
CCTTGTGGTTACCCTGAGTAGTTACGAAAATCTTTATTCCATAATAAAAACAATTACAATATCCTTATTATAAAACAAAATCAAGGTAAAAATAAATAAATATTCTTTAAGAATAATAAATCTCTATAAAATCCTTATTTTAATTATGAATTATGAATTATTAATTATTAATTATTAATTAACGCTCTTACTCCTAACCAATAAATGAGAACATTATGAAATGGCAATTTTGGATAGACAGGGGCGGCACATTTACTGATATTGTCGCCCTGAGCCACGACGGACATTTATTAACCCATAAACTATTATCAGATAATCCACAACATTATCAAGAAGCCGCTGTACAAGGTATTCGTGAACTTTTAGGTTTAGCACCAGATGATTTATTACCCGATCATCAAATAGCCGCAGTTAAAATGGGAACAACAGTCGCAACCAATGCGCTACTGGAACGTAAAGGAGAGCGCGTTGTTTTATTAATCACCAAGGGTTTTGGCGACGCTTTGCGAATTGGCTATCAAAATCGCCCTGATATATTTGCCCTCAATATCGTTTTGCCCGAATTGCTCTATGAACAAGTCATTGAAGTCGATGAACGTTATAGCGCGGAGGGCGAAGAGTTAAAACAGATTTCTCTTGAAACAGTCCGTACAGAGTTACAAGCCGCCCGTCATCAAGGTATTTTTTCCATCGCCATCGTCTTTATGCACGGCTATCGTTATCCCAAACATGAGCAGCAAGTTGCCACAATTGCGCGTGAATTAGGATTTACCCAAATCTCCGTCTCCCACCAAGTTAGCCCGCTTATCAAATTAATCAGTCGCGGCGATACGACAGTGGTCGATGCCTACTTATCACCGATTTTGCGTCGCTATGTAGATAGCATTGCCAATGTGCTTGGCGAAGCGAAATTATCATTTATGCAATCCAACGGCGGTTTGACAGACGCAAAAATGTTTCAAGGCAAAGATGCTATCTTGTCAGGGCCAGCGGGTGGCTACGTCGGTGCTGTCAAAACCAGCGCATTGGCTGGCTTTAACAAAATTATCAACTTTGACATGGGCGGCACTTCAACAGATGTCTCCCATTACGCTGGCGAATATGAACGCGATTTTGAAACGCAAATCGCAGGCGTGCGAATGCGAACACCAATCATGCGGATTCATACCGTCGCCGCTGGTGGTGGCTCAATTATATATTTTGATGGCTTGCGTTTTCGCGTCGGGCCAGATTCAGCAGGCGCAAAGCCCGGACCAGCTTGTTATCGACAAGGCGGCCCCTTGACAATTACAGATTGCAATGTCATGTTAGGAAAATTGCACGGGCGTTTTTTTCCAAAAGTGTTTGGAAAATCCGCTAACGCACCACTTAATGAAGCTATCGTCAAAGAAAAGTTCATCATTCTGACCCAAGAAATCAATCAAACTTCTGGACAACAACGCAGCCCTACCCAAGTCGCTGAAGGCTTTTTAAAAATCGCAATAGACAATATGGCAAACGCCATAAAAAAAATTTCAGTGCAACGGGGCTACGATGTCACCGAATACACGCTATGCTGTTTTGGGGCAGCAGCAGGGCAACATGCTTGCCTTGTGGCAGAAGCCCTGGGCATGAAAACCATCTTGATTCATCCAAAAGCAGGTGTATTATCCGCCTTGGGAATGGGGCTGGCAGATATCCGTGCGATCCATGAAAAATCAATCACGGCAGAATTGAACGAAACAGTAATCAATGAACTAGAAAATGCTTTCAAAAATCTTGAAAAACAAGGCGTTAGCGAATTAACTCAACAAGATATTCCTCATAAAAATATCACGATACACTATAAAGTCCATTTGCGCTATGCTGGAACAGATACTTCCTTATTGCTCAATTTCGCGCCCTATGACGACATGAAAGCCGCTTATGCCACAGCCCATCAACAACGTTTTGGATTTGTGCGTTCTGATAAATCATTGATTGTCGAAGCCATTTCAGTGGAAGCCATTGGTCATCTTGGTGGAGAGGAAAAAGGGCAAAGGAAGGAAAAAGAACAAAGGAAGGAAAAAGGGCAAAGGGATGATTCAGAAAGAAAAAATGTCATTCCCCTTGATACCGTTAAAATGGTTAATAGCAATAACAGTTACGCAACCCCCGTTTATTCGCGTGATGATTTACCTAAAGGGCAAAAAATTGTTGGTCCCGCGATTATCATTGAAAAAATAGGAACAACGGTCGTTGAACCGGGATGGCAAGCTGAAATTACGCCTCGTTATGATATTGTTTTAACTCGTCAACGAAACCCCGCTTTTTCAATTCAAGGAAAATCTCAAAACTCGGTTTCTACAAACGTCGAACCCGTCATGCTAGAGATTTTTAACAACCTCTTTATGTCAATCGCAGAGCAAATGGGAGCGACATTAGAAAATACTGCCTATTCCGTCAATATCAAAGAACGCCTTGATTTTTCCTGCGCGGTATTTGATCAAACGGGACAATTAATCGCTAACGCGCCCCATATCCCCATCCATTTAGGCTCAATGGCAGACAGCGTACAAACCGTTATTCGGGAACAGGGCGATATGCAGCCTGGGGATGTCTTTGTATTAAATAATCCCTATCATGGCGGGACACATTTACCCGATGTCACGGTGATTACGCCTGTTTTTGATGACAAAAAAGTGCTTTTTTATGTCGCTTCACGCGGACATCATGCCGATATTGGCGGCATTACACCCGGTTCAATGCCACCCCATAGCCACAGATTACAGGAAGAAGGCGTAATCATTGATGTTTTTAAATTAGTCAATCAAGGGCAATTGCGTGAAGCGGAAATACGAAAATTGCTCAGTAACAGCCCATACCCCGCCAGAAATATTGAACAAAACTTAGCCGATTTACGCGCAAAAATTGCGGCTAACGCGACTGGTGTTCAAGAATTACATCAAATGGTGCAACATTTTAGCTTGGAAGTCGTACAAGCCTACATGCAGCATGTCCAAGATAATGCGGAAGCGGCAGTGCGGAAGCTATTAACAGTCTTAAAAGAGGGCGAATTTCGTTATGAATTAGATAACGGCGCAGCAATTCAAGTCAAAATTATGATTGATAAACAACAACGTAGCGCGAAAATTGACTTCAGTGGCACCTCAAAACAACAAGACAACAATTTCAACGCGCCCATTTCAGTCTGTAAAGCAGCAGTACTCTACGTCTTTCGCACCCTCGTACAAGACGACATTCCTATGAATGCCGGTTGCTTAAAACCATTACAAATCATTATTCCAGAAGGCTGTTTACTCAATCCGATTTATCCTGCCGCCGTCGTTGCTGGTAATGTAGAAACCTCGCAATATATCACCGACACGCTCTATGGTGCATTAGGTATCATGGCTGCCTCACAAGGAACAATGAACAATTTCACTTATGGCAATGAGAAATACCAATATTATGAAACCATTTGCGGCGGCTCAGGCGCAGGTTCTCATTTTCATGGCACCTCCGCCGTGCAGACACACATGACTAACTCCCGCCTGACGGATCCCGAAGTATTAGAATGGCGTTTCCCCGTTTTATTAGAATCCTTTTCTATTCGTAAAAACAGTGGTGGCAAAGGACATTATCAGGGCGGTGATGGTGTCGAGCGACGGATTCGTTTTCGTGAACCCATGACAGCCTCCATTTTATCCGGGCATCGGCGCGTACCCCCTTATGGCATGGCAGGTGGACAAGCAGGAAAAACTGGGGGAAACTGGGTGCAACGTATTGATAATAAAAGAGAAAATATTGGAGGCGCGGCGACTATGGAAATGCAAGCGGGGGAAGTGTTTGTCATTGAAACGCCTGGTGGGGGCGGTTATGGAATAGAAGAATAAGAGTAAATTGAAGAAAACGCTCAACTCATTATTAACTGATGTTACGCAAA
>JAGLHR010000753.1 GCA_023143415.1 Thiomargarita sp.
AAAGCTGAAGCGTTGGACTCCATTAGTCCACCAAAATCAGATGCAAACGCCGAGGTCCATGCGCCCCCAATTGAATTGTTTGCTCAATATCCGCTGTGCGCGATGGACCAGTAATCAAATTGACAGTGCGCGGCATCGCTTGTGCGCGGAGACGTACCCATACCTCTTCAATATGCCCCACCAGATTATCTTTATATAAAACCACAATATGATTATCAGGTAAAAAATTCAGTGTCGTAGGGCTGGCACTGGATAACAATACAAGGCTACCCGTTTCAGCAATGCCCGCAAATGCGCGACTCACACTGACAACATCTTTGGCATGGGCAGCGCGGTAGGCTACGCGCAATTTATTAGGCCAAGGCAATCCCTTCAAATGGCTGTCTATTACCAATTCTTGAGGTAAATGATGTTTTTGCAGAAAAGCCAAAATAGCAAAAGGAATTTCTTTCGCATGGGGAATAGATTCAAAAGTCGTCGCCACTTTTTCTAACTGTTTGATAAATATAGAAATTAAATCATTTCCGATCACAGGTTGCTCATGCACCTTAGCGGCGGCTAAACGCGCTTCTAAACTTTTGACTGTCTCTGGCTCTAATTCATTACGTTTATAAGATTTGCGGATATGATTTAAAATGTTGCGACGTGCTTGATTCATCATTTCACAATTATTCTGACGTAGGGTGGGTAGGAGTGAAACGGAAACCCACCATACCGTTACTGAAAATTTATGATTTAATACTGATCATATTAAATATCTCATTTTTAACAAATAAAAGGTTTTTATATATCAATATTAAATCCTCTATTTTGGTTGAATCAAAATTTTGCGATATAAAGTATTGATATTTATCAATATCTAATTTTTCCAAAATAGCAAAATGCCAATTTCCACCGATAATATAAGCACCTTTTATCAATTTCCAATCATTCAATTCAATAGCACTGATAAGTTCTGCTAAAAGTTGTGGTCTTGGATTTCCATATTCCTCACTTCTTTTAAACTCCTGAATAAAAAAATAAGGTTTTTTGCTATCAACTAACCCTTCTGACACGACAAAATCTACAGTACCATTTAAAATAAATCGACTCGTTTTGTAAGTCAACTGCAATTCATAAAAATCTCTCATTTTCTTTTCATAAGATTTAAACCTTATTTTAGTCAAAATGGGAACGATAAAATTCACTTTTAAATCTTCTTCGCTATAAGTTTCAATTAAAGATTTATTATCATTAATTAAATCTTTTAAAAACATTTTTATTGAATTATCTATTTCAATTTTATTATTTAACCATTCATCAAAAATACTCTCATCTAAATTTTTTTCAATATCAAATAACTTTTTTAAATCAATATCTTTAATTTTACTATATTGAAAAGTGGGAATCTGATTTTCATCTTTACCCTTGAGAATACTCACTTCTTTCTTTAATTTATCTATCTCTTTTAACAGCTTTAATTCAATTTCACTATTCATAAAATCTCCTCGTTTTGGAGTACAACATCTGCGTTTTTTGGAGTTCATAACCGATAAAAAATCTTAATGCTTTGATTTTAAATCCGTTTTTAAATTAATTCGCCTATCTAATTTCTGTCTGTTGGGTAACGAAAAAATTTGATGATCGAGTTATATCTTTATGGTATTCAATTGTACAGGACATTTTTTAGAATCAGATTTTTTGAATTTTCAGAATGAAAAATCAAATTAGTTTTCGAGTCGAAGCTAAAGTTTTTTGCTAACTACTCAGCCTTGAAATTGATTTCAAGGCTGAGTAGTTACGAATTATAAAAAATTATCCTATACAAAGATTATAACAATAAGCTCATTTCAAAAAATCAAAAAATAATTTCAACCTCCCCCTTGATATTAAATTTTGAATCCTTATTATTAGCAGCCAATAGGAAAGAGTGCTAATACTCATTTTTTAAATTAAAAGTTTTTTTATGTGAGGCGATATTTCACTTTTGAAATTTGTTTTCAATTAGCATAGAAAACATTTTAAATCAACAAGTTATAAATATTGAGCATCAAAATCTGGTTAGGCTAAATAGCCTTAAATTGATAACTGAAAAGAGGTAAAGAATGCAAATTCGTCCTTTACATGATCGAGTCATTGTAAAACGTGTTGAAGAAGAAAGAACAACAGCGGGCGGGATCGTACTCCCAGACTCCGCAACTGAAAAACCCATTCGTGGCAAAGTGCTGGCAGTGGGCAAAGGCAAAATTCTGGAAAACGGAGATGTACGCCCTCTTGATGTCAAAGTGGATGACATCGTACTTTTCGGCAAATATTCTGGCACCGAAGTCAAAGTCGAAGGTGATGAATTGCTGGTGATGCGCGAAGAAGACATCGTGGGTATTATCGAAGACTAATCTACAATCCGTTCTCTCAACAAAAAAGGAAAAAATATTATGCCTGCTAAAGAAGTACGTTTTTCGGATGATGCACGTCAAAAAATGATTCAAGGTGTGAGCGTTTTAGCTAACGCCGTAAAAATTACCTTAGGTCCTAAAGGGCGTAATGTGGTACTTGATAAATCTTTTGGCGCACCAACTGTCACAAAAGATGGCGTATCTGTTGCTAAAGAAATCGAATTAGACAACAAATTTGAAAATATGGGTGCCCAGATGGTTAAGGAAGTGGCTTCCCAAACTTCCGATGCTGCTGGTGATGGCACAACCACCGCTACTGTATTAGCTCAATCCATTTTGATTGAAGGCTTAAAATCCGTTGCTGCTGGTATGAATCCTATGGATCTTAAACGCGGTATTGATAAAGCCGTGGAAGCTGCTGTAAAAGAATTGCAAAAATTGTCTAAACCTTGTGCCGACGAGAAAGCCATTGCCCAAGTGGGTACTATTTCTGCCAACACTGACGAATCCATTGGTGATATTATTGCACAAGCAATGGATAAAGTGGGCAAAGAAGGCGTTATTACCGTTGAAGAAGGTTCCACTTTAGACAATGAGTTGGATATTGTCGAAGGAATGCAATTTGATCGCGGCTACCTGTCTCCCTATTTCGTCAACAATCAGCAGACGATGACGACAGAAATGGATCAACCACTGATTTTATTGCACGATAAGAAAATCTCTAACATTCGTGACATGTTGCCCCTTTTAGAAGGCGTTGCTAAGGCAGGTAAATCGTTATTCATTATTGCTGAAGATGTCGATGGTGAAGCCCTTGCAACTTTAGTGGTTAATAACATTCGTGGTGTCGTTAAAGTCGCCGCTGTTAAAGCCCCTGGATTTGGTGATCGCCGTAAAGCGATGTTGGAAGACATTGCGATTTTGACAGGCGGGCAAGTGGTTTCTGAAGAAGTGGGCTTGAGCTTAGAAAAAACCACTTTGAATGACTTGGGCAGTGCCAAGCGCATAAATATTACCAAGGAAAACACCACTATTATTGATGGTAATGGTCAATCGACTGAGATTGAAGCGCGTGTAAATCAGATTCGTACCCAAATTGAAGACGCGACTTCTGACTATGACAAAGAAAAATTGCAAGAGCGTGTGGCTAAATTAGCAGGCGGCGTTGCTGTAATTAAAGTCGGTGCGGCAACTGAAATTGAAATGAAAGAAAAGAAAGCGCGTGTGGAAGATGCACTACATGCGACTCGCGCTGCTGTAGAAGAAGGGGTTGTCCCTGGTGGTGGTGTTGCGTTAGTACGTGCGTTAGAGAACGTAAGAAATATCAAGGGTGCTAACAGCGAACAAGACATGGGTATTAAAATTGCCCTCCGTGCCATGGAAGAGCCATTACGTCAAATCGTGGCAAATGCAGGAGAAGAAGCCTCGGTTGTCTTGAATAATGTGCTTAATAATAAAGGGAATTATGGTTATAATGCCGCAACAGGAGAATATGGCGATATGATACAAATGGGCATTTTAGATCCAACTAAAGTGACTCGTACCGCTTTACAAAATGCAGCTTCTATCGCTGGGTTAATGATTACGACTGAAGCGATGGTTGCCGAAATGCCGAAGAAAGATGATGCTATGCCTGCTGGTGGCGACATGGGCGGCATGGGTGGTATGGGTGGTATGGGTGGTATGGGTATGATGTAACTTATCACTCTTCGCTATTCCCAAAAATCCCCTGCTATCGAAAGATAGACAGGGGATTTTTTTTTGAAAATTCTGAATAAGTTTTAAAAAATTGTAACGACTCAGGGCAACCATAAAGGATTGCCCCTACATAAGGGCAACCACAAGGGATTGCCCCTACATAAGGGCAACCACAAGGGATTGCCCGATGAATATTTTCATTAGTCTTCATAAGAATATTTCAGCCT
>JAGLHR010000754.1 GCA_023143415.1 Thiomargarita sp.
AGAGCGAGAGCTTGGGAACGAGGGGGTTGAAGGCTAACCGCTGAGTAGTTACAGTTTTTTAAAGAAAAACGAAAACCTTGATACCAGTTATTTGACAAATCTAAAGACATTGTCATCCCATTATGGCATCAAAAACTTGAACATCAACTTGAACATCGAATGTAGGATAATTGAATAATGGATAGTAAAGTTAATTATACCATTATAGGTCTTTTTGTGATTAGTGCGAGCATCGCTTTAGTCGCTTCAGTCTTATGGTTAAGCGTTGGCATTGAAAAGAAGAATTATCAAACCTATCAGGTTTATATACAAGAATCTGTATCAGGATTAAACCATAAAGCACCTGTTAAATATCGCGGTGTCGAAGTGGGTTATGTACGTGAAGTCGCCTTGATACCCCATCGTCCACACGAAGTACGGGTATTATTAAATATAGAAGAAGGGGTACAGCTTAAACAAGATACCTCTGTCGTTTTATCTGTCCAAGGTTTGACAGGGCTGGCCCATCTCGAATTAACAGGCGGTAGCATTGATGCACCACCGCTTACCCGCGAAAAAAGGCAGCTTTTTCCAGAAATTAAAACGAAACCTTCACTATTAGTACGTTTAGACACAGCGGTTTTCGATTTATTGGAGAACATTAATAATGTGTCAGTGACAATCAATGCTTTTTTGAGCTATCTCAGCCCTGAAATGACTAACCAGTTATTGGCTAATATCAGTGCGCTTGCGAATGCAATGAATATTTTTTTGTCTGACGAAAATCATGTTGCCATAACGAACATCTTGCAAAATTTTGAAAAAGTCAGTCACAGTTTAGCAGCACAGACTGATAACTTTGATGCAGGCATGTCAAATTTGGTTGAATCGACTGAAAATCTGAGTAAAATGACTGAAAATGTAACGAGTCTTCTCAGTCAAATAGAAAAAAATCTCGTGGCGGTTGAAGACACTTCTAATGCGTTTACTCAAATAGCAGAGGCGATTGAAAATACTTCCAACGCTTTTACCAAAACGGCTGATTCAATTAACGATGTTGCAGGCTCGGTTGAAGAAACCACCAATGCTTTCACCAAAACAGCTAATTCGATCACCAGAACAGCTGATTCGGTTAATGATATTGTCGGCTCATTTGAAGAAACTTCCAATGCTTTCACTCAAACGGCTGATTCGATTAATGATGTTGTTAGTAATGTTGACAATACAACGGCAGCGATTGCTGAAAGCGCAGAACAGTTCACAATTGCCGTCAAAGACAGTCGCCAAGATATAGACTATTTTACCCGCCAAGCGTTACCTGAAGTCACTAACTCGTTGCGTGAATTGCGGATTTTATTAAATAATTTGCGTAGTTTTACCCAAGAATTAGAACGTAAACCAAATATGCTTTTGTTTGGTAAATCTAAAGTCCCCTCAGGACCAGGTGAAAGTGAATAAGATGATTCAGATTAAAAAAGTCTTTAAAAACAACTTGTTATATTTATATCTATTATTTCTATTTTGTTTGACGGGCTGCAGTAGCAACGTCATTTCTGCGGCTGACACGCCAAAACGGACCTATTTATTAGATATACCCTTGCCATCAATACCAGCCGCTAATCCGGAAGGTAAAACGCTACTGGTGTCTATACCCAAAGCCGCATCGGGATTTGACACGCCTGCACAGTTGTATATGCGCCATCAAAATGTCCTTGAATATTATAGTCAAACCCAATGGGTAGGTACGCCAGCACAAATGCTTATGCCACTATTAGTGCTGCGCCTTGAAGCAACCGGACATTTTGCGGCTGTACTCTCAGCGGCGACTACGCCCGTTGCGGGTGAATTACGCTTAGATACTGAAATCGTCCGTTTATACCAAGATTTTTTAAGTGAACCCAGTCAAGTGCATCTCGTATTACGGGTACAATTATTAGATATGGCGGCGCGTCAGGTAGTAGCCACTAAAGTTTTGAAAGTGTTAAAAGAGACACAAACGACTGATGCCCAAGGGGGAATGAAGGCAACTAATGAAGCGGTTGCGGGGATTTTGAATGAATTAGTCGAGTTTGTCGTGGAACAAGTGAAGTAATGCGAATTGTAACTAGGATTTTCATAAAAATTTCACGCAGCAGCATTAGTCTGGGGTGGTGAAAATTCGGTTTTTTAAACAAATTGAAAGTCGAAGTTTCCGTTTCAAAAACGGAAACCTCGACTAAAGTTTTTTGAAGAAAAACTTTCGCCTCAAATACTTTAGCTTTGAACATTTTACTACAGGTGTTTCCGCATGAACACTACCTATCAATTTCCCCAAACACAATATCCTGCGTTCCAATAAGGGCAACCACATCAGCAATCATGTGACCTTTTGCCATTTCGTCCATAGCAGCAAGGTGAGCAAAGCCGGGGGCACGTATTTTCATACGATAAGGCTTGTTCGCGCCATCAGAGATTAAATAAATACCAAATTCCCCTTTAGGATGTTCGACTGCCTGATAAACTTCCCCTTCAGGAACACAATAACTTTCACTAAAAAATTTGAAATGGTGAATGAGTCCTTCCATTTCAGATTTCATGGTTTCGCGTTTAGGTGGAGCGATTTTATGATTAGCAACCATGACGGGACCGGGATTTTTGCGGAGCCAATCAACACATTGTTCAATAATGTGATTCGATTGACGCATTTCTTCCATACGCACAAGATAGCGATCATAAGTATCGCCATTAAGCCCGATTGGGATATCAAAGTCTAATTTATCATAGACTTCGTAAGGTTGCTTTTTGCGTAAATCCCATTCTATACCGGAACCCCGTAACATCGGTCCAGAAAATCCCAAATTTTGCGCCCTTTCCGGGGAAACAACACCGATACCAACAGTGCGTTGTTTCCAAATACGATTTTCCGTCAATAGCGTTTCATATTCATCCACGTATTGAGGAAAACGCTTCGTGAAGTCTTCAATAAAATCTAATAACGAGCCTTGGCGATTCGTATTTAAGCGTTTAACCTCTGTTTCGTTATGCCATTTAGATTTCTCGTAATGAGGCATACGATCCGGTAAATCACGATAGACACCGCCTGGACGATAATAAGCGGCGTGCATTCGCGCTCCAGTGACGGCTTCGTAGCAATCAATTAAATCCTCTCTCTCACGAAACGCATATAAAAATATCGTCATTGCGCCAATATCAAGCCCGTGAGTGCCAAGCCACAGTAAATGATTGAGAATACGAGTAATTTCGTCAAACATAACGCGAATATATTGGGCGCGAATCGGCGGTTCAATGCCGAGCAATTTTTCTATCGCCATCACATAAGCATGTTCATTGCACATCATGGACACATAATCCAATCTATCCATGTAAGGGATGTTTTGATTAAATGGCTTTGATTCTGCCAGTTTCTCTGTTGCGCGGTGCAATAATCCAACATGTGGATCGGCCCTTTGAATGACTTCACCGTCTAATTCTAAGACTAAACGTAGGACACCATGAGCGGCAGGATGTTGGGGGCCAAAGTTAAGAGTGTAATTACGAATTTCAGGCATTCTGTGATTCCTTTGTGTTTTCTCGTTGATGAGGAAGGAAAAGAAACCAAGTTTTTTCAAAAAACTTGGTTTCTAACAAATTGATTTTTCTGAACATCTATATAGATGTCCAGATAAGTTCCAACTGAGACCTGACAGGTTTCCAAAACCTGTCAGGTCTTTAGTCGGGCCGAGACCTGACAGGTTTCCATTCGAGGCTAAAGTTTTTTTAAAGAAAAAACTTTAGCCTCGAAACCTGTCAGGTCTAATCGGAGAGTTGATTTCATGCACGTTCCTAACGGTTTTAAGACTTAAAATCCCGTTAAATAACCGGTCAGTATCAAAACCCGTTGTTTGATAATTTCCACCTTTGCATTGATTGGAAGCAAACGCCACATTGTCCCACCTTCCATCTTCTCAGAAAGCACCACATAAATTTCGTCTATTGCTTTAAATTCGGCATTTCTGTATTTAAGCCATTGCAATTGAGCGTTTTTGAGCTGCTTTTTGGCTTTCTCATTGAGTTGAGATTGCAAGTCTGTATAAACCCGATTTAACTCTGTATCCCACAACTTTTCACTTTGTGCAGAACAATTCATCATGCCAAGTGTTGAATCGTCTTTTTCCAAACAGGCTTCGGTTTTAATATCAATCGGGTGTTTTTCTTCAGCATATATAAACGATGAAAACAAACTTAGCCCGGCGATTAAACAGAGCGATTTTTTAGAACGAATAAGCACTATTATCTCCTTTTTCTGTGGAAACTGATGAACGATGATTTTTATGATAAACCATGGTTGATGCTTAAGAAATCAGATTTTTGAAAAAAATCGGATTTCTAAGCTCGAATATTTCATAAAAATCATAAAAATTACAATTCAAACCTAATTAACATAACGGTTATCGTGACGTATCACTCGAGGTACAAGTGTTCGAGGTTCGACGCTCACTGGTTGATAGATCACCCGTTTCTTTTCAGGATCATAACGCATTTCGACATTGCCACTGAGCGGGAAGTCTTTGCGGAAGGGATGCCCTATAAAACCATAGTCAGTCAAAATACGGCGTAAATCAGGATGCCCATCAAATAAAATGCCAAATAAATCAAAGGCTTCGCGTTCATACCAATTAGCCGAACTCCAAATATCAATCACTGAATCAATGCGTGGAGGTTCACCTTGAGCAAAGGTTCGCACTCGTAAGCGTTGATTATTTTTAATGGAGAGCAAATGATAAACCACTGCAAAACGGGGTTTATCTTCAACTTCCTTAAAAATACCCTTGCTGACAGCGCGACTAAAACCCGTATTCGTCGCCATTTTCGTTTTCCAATCGGTTTGTCCATATTGGGAATAATCAACCCCGCATAAATCCATTAATTGGGTAAAAGCAAAACGATTATGCAGTGTTTGACATACATCTAAAATATGTGCTGATGATACCACTATTGTCAGTTCGTTATAAGCCATTTCCGCCTGAAAGGGGATATCGGCGAATAGTTCTTGTAGTTCAGACTGTAATGTCTGTAAAGAATTAGCCATAGTTAGTTCTCAGTTTATCAGTGATAGCAATGGTTAATGGTTAATGGTGAATTGTGAATGGTTTCGAGGCTAACGTTTTTTTAAAGAAAAAACGTTAGCCTCGAAATGAACTTTAATAGTAACTCAGGGCAACCATAAAGGATTGCCCCTACAATATTCTTATTAATACGGACGAAAATCTTCTTATGTAGGCTGCACCCCCTTGTGGTTGCCATGAGTAGTTACCTTTAATATAAATATCAATGACTTACTTGATATAAGCGTAGTCTATTCAATCGGGAAACGCTATAACAAAATTTACAATTATATTATAGTACAACAAATTTGGTAACTACTCATGGCAACCATAAAGGATAACAATATTCATAAATCGAGTGAC
>JAGLHR010000755.1 GCA_023143415.1 Thiomargarita sp.
TCTTCATCAATAAATTTACACAGCTTACTGACCAAATAGGGATAACCGGAGGTATAATAATATAATCGATCCGCAATAGCCGATATATCGAGCGATATATGCGCTGCTTGGTTATAATCCTGCAACAGGGTTTCAATCTCATGCGGCGCGAAACTCAAATCCACCTTAAAGTCAATCGCAATATTCCACGGGCTGTTGTAGCTTGACGTTTCATCAGGGCGGATTTTTCGTTTAAGGGTTTTTATATCATGCACTCCGGCTAAAATGACGGATTGGAAAGTGTAATCACGCCCTTCCTGTTGGTTCAGATATTTATTCCGTAACAGACTCAGAAAATCTAAAAAGAGTTGGTTGTTGCTACTTTTATCCACTTCATCAATCAATAGCACCAATGACGTTTGCGGAAACATATCCCGTTTAAGTTTGGTAATAAAGCGAGAAAGTGCCTGTAAGTTTTTTGTTGCATCAAGATGTTGCTCGGTAAAATCGACTAATTCTGATAACTGTAGAAATTCAAACTCTTTGATAAGCATATCCAAAAAAATAGGGATAAAGCGTTCCTGATTCTGATAGCTATCGGTATCAATCCCCTCAAAGCTAATCTTCAACGCCACATAATCCTCTCGCAGATTCAGTGCTTTGTCGAGTAAAAACAGGGTTGTCGTTTTGCCAAATTGACGGGGTCGATTGATGGTGAAATATTTCCCTTTTTCTACAAGGGCAATAATCTGCTTAATTTTATCTGAATTATCGACCATGTAATGACGGTTGGGAATACATAAACCAGTATCATTAAACTCTTTTTGCATCATTTTCACCTTGTTCTGATTGTAAGTATTCAGCGGTTAGCCTTGAAATTGCAAGGCTAAAAGCATTCGAGGCTAAAGCAGACTAATTTCGATGTTTAAGTTTTTTGGTAACTATTCAGGGCAACCATAAAGGATTGCCCCTACAACAATATTCTTATTAACTGATGTGACGCAGGGTGTTTCCAAGAGGTTTAAGAAATCCGATTTTTGAAAAAAAATCGGATTTCTAAACGGCGAAACGAGGTTTAAGAAAT
>JAGLHR010000756.1 GCA_023143415.1 Thiomargarita sp.
ATCCTTTATGGTTGCCCTGAGTACACTTTTTTTACCACAGGAGAATCAATATGCCATTTTTTAGAACCATTTTTTTCATCAGCATTTTATTTTTGCTGATCGGTTGTGCCTCTAAGCCATCAACTTTTGTTGAAACCTATGATGAAAAAGGCGTTTGGAAGGTGATTCATTTACATAACCATTATGGCTTTTTTGCCAATAAAAATCAAGAAGTTTGGCGGCGGGTGATTGACGTTTTGTCTGAAAAATATGACTTAGAAGTGCTAGATAAAACAAGTGGTTATATTCGCACTTCTTGGAAGTATTTACTCCACAATGATGAGGATAAAAAATACCGCAGTCGGGTTATTATCAAGATGCTGGGTAATGTTTGGCACACTGTCAAATTAAAGACAGAAGCGCAATGGTTAGATGACGAGGTTTGGATTACTGGTTATGACACAGCCGTTTTAGAAGAAATTTACAAGGATATTCAAGGGCGTACCGGTATTTCTGTGAGATAAGTGATAGATTTTGGAGTCGAAAGCGTTGGGCTTTCCGTTCAACGCTTTTTTTTAATCGCGAATTTAACCCTATTTCGCTTTTATCAATCATTGCTTGTCATCTTATGGTTCAGTGATTCCAAAAGTGGTTTTTGGAATTTGATTAGACGATTTTTTTCAGCTGAGGGGGCAATATCAATTAATGAATCCCAAAATCTATTTTGACAACGACTTATTTGTCTATAAACAAGAACAATTAATAGGTTATCTGAATTTTGATAAGGGATTATATCAATTTGCCTACGACAATGATTATTTGTGCAAACCAGAGGCAGTGGCTTTGTCGCCAACAATGGATTTGACTGAAACCATTTTGGAAAGTGAAAACTTTCCTGTTTTTGAACAACTTATTCCAGAAGGAACCGATAAAAAACTATTAGAAATAAAAGCCGGTTCTGCTAATGACTTTGATTTGTTGCCCTTGTTACAGCATATTTATGGTGATTTACAGTTTTCTAAAACGCCTCTTAAATTCGATAAGCCTTATTCTCACCAAATTCATTATGAAGAGATTAAAGATAAACTCCTTGGAAAAAATACTTTTCCCAATGTCTTAGAGATGGAAATTCACATTGATGATAAGGTACTCTTTCCTGAAATGAATGGATTAAGCAAAGTCAGCCGAATTTTTTTGCCGTCAGGATTATCCGGTTATCAACATAAATTTTCAGTGATATTAGAAAACAATACCATACGGCAAGCTGAAGCCAATGAAAGTGCCTATCATTTTATCAAACCTTATCATCCTCAAAAAGCGAATCCAGACGATGATTTTTATTTCCCTCACCTCGCCATCAATGAACACTTGTTTATGACTTTTGCCAAAAATGAATTAGGTTTTGAAGTGCCTTGGAATGCGATAGTCAAACGCCCAAAAGAGTGCTCATATCATTATATTGTCAAGCGTTTTGATAGATATAACGGCTATAAATTGGCTTATCATGAATTTGCCACATTGATAGGATTGAATAGTGAACGCAAGTATCAAATAAGTTCAGATAAAATGTTTAAGCGAATAAAACAAGTTTTAACGTTATCCAAAGAACGTTTAATTCTCCTCAGCTATTATTTTTATTCGATGCTGATTGTTCATGAAGATATGCACAGTAAAAATCTGTCGGTGAGAACAGAGGGAAAAACGATTAGGATGTCTCCCCTTTATGATATTGCAACGACAGCGATTTATCAAAATGTTTATGGCTATGAATCCCATTTACCGATTAATGGCAAAAGAACTCATATTCGTCCAAAAGATTTTTATGTTTTGGTGGATTTAATAGCGGTTAATCGAAAAACGTTTGATAAAGCGGCTGCAAATATTTTGTTTAATTATACCTACAAACTTCCTGAGTATTTTGATCAATTAGAAAAAGCGTTTCCAGACGCTAAAGTTTATAAAAAAACGCAAGCGAATTACTCTGAAAAAAAACAACGCAAGACTCAATCTATCTCGTTAGCTGATAAAATGAGGCAAAGCCATCGAACTCGGATAAAACAGCTTGAAAAAAAGGGTTGGTATGCACAACTTAATATTCCAGTTCAAGTTGATTATCCTGTTGTGCAAACCAGTATCATCTCAAACTGATATTCAAGCAGACTATATGTTCAAAACATTTTTTCGTTCCCCGCCGGCGCGTCAATGCCATTAAGTTAAGAAAGATTTATTGGAATCCAAACCTTCA
>JAGLHR010000757.1 GCA_023143415.1 Thiomargarita sp.
CCAAGTGGGCGCATAGATGTAGATGGTGCATTACTGGTTCGTTTTCTAGTGGGTAAAGGGGTAGAAAAAAATGATTAAACAATGGTGCTTTTCACCGCTGGATACTTGGTTTTTTAAAGAAGCGAGACCGTTTGATTCTGTCGGTGCCACGCAACTGGGTACCATATTATTACCACCGCCAGCTCGTACAGTTGCCGGAGCAATTCGGACTTTAATCGGTGAAAATCAAGGCGTTGATTGGAAAGAATCTAATGCGAATCATAAACTCGCTGAAGAAATTGGTTATTCTGATCATTTAGGTAAGTTAAGATTAACCGGCCCTTATTTGCTTCTTAATGGCAAACGTCTTTATCCACTGCCATTAATCATTTTGGAGGGTAAGATAAAAAGGTTTAAGTCTAAAAAAACGGGAAAAAGAATAGAACAACAAGCATTTGACCGATTACGCCCTGGTCAACCAATTGAATGTGATTTAGGCAAGAAAGTCCGTTTACCTGAAAAATCTGAACATTTAGAAGGAGCGAAACCAATAGAAGATGCTTGGCTAACTGCGACAGATTTTGAACGAGTATTAACGGGTAAGGAATATCCTGAAAATATTAAGTATAACAAAGAGTTATTTACGCTGGAAAACAGAGTAGGGCTTGCCTTAGACAGAAAGACTCGGATTGCCAAAGAACATCAATTGTATCAAAATCAACATATTCGCATTCATCATCATAACAATTTACAAATCGGGATGCAAGTTGATGGAATTAAAGAGAAATTACATCCAACTGCAAAACAATTGATTCATTTTGGTGGCGAAGGACGTTTAGCTGAAGTATCCATCAGTGAGGCAAACCATAAGATCACTTCTCCGGTTGTGAAAAGTGATAAACATATTTTTTTGACTTTGCTGACTGCGGCGAATTTGGGTCAAAGTGGGTTACTCAATGACAGTTTTCAGCAGGATGGGCATGGTGAAATTAAAAAAGTCAAATTGAAAATGGTCAGTGCTGTTTTGGGTAAATCCATTCGAGAAGGGGGTTGGGATTTAGTTAATGACAGTCCAAGACCAGTAATCAGTTTAGTACCAGCAGGCAGTGTCTGGTTTTGTGAAGTACTGAGTGGTGATCCAAAAACTTTGCATGGTTATAAAATTGGTACAGATACTGAGCTAGGGCGCGGCGAATTGGCGGTTGGGAAGTGGTCAGAATCTGAGCACAACGGATTAACGGTATAAACGGATTAAATCTAATTCATTCATCGCGGTGACAAAACGTTTTTTTAAATTCGTTTATGTCCAAAAGCTGATTAAAATCAATTAGTTAGAAATACTCTTTGTTTGAATAAAACTTTAGTCCATAGAGGTTCTTGCAAAACTCGCTTTTTCGAGCTTAGAAATCCGATTTTTTGAAAAAAATCGGATTTCTTAAACCTGGTGTATTCAGAGTTTTTTCTTAGAAATCCGATTTTTTAAACTTTGTGTATTCAGAGTTTTGCAAGAGCCTCCATAGACAAGATATAACTCGATCATCAAGTTTTCTCGTTACCACAAACAATAACTACAAGGATTGTATATAAGAAAGGATTACAAAAAAAACAATAACGACAAGGTTGAAAACAAGATTCGATGCTAAAGTTTTTTGAAGAAAAACTTTAGTCTCGAAAGGATTGGAGCGAGGTTATGCTCGTTTTTAATCCATTCGAGGTTCAAGTTTTT
>JAGLHR010000758.1 GCA_023143415.1 Thiomargarita sp.
ATAGAATAGCTTTGCGTAACATCAGCTGGATAAGTTTCAAATAAAATTTTTTGCTAAAAAATATTTTATTCCAATCTTGTGAAATCATGTCATTTTTTTTAACTGAGGAGTTTAATTATTATGTCTTATTCTGTTACATCTGTAAAGTTATGTACTGCCTTCGGTTTGGCAGGGGTTATGTTGATGAGTGGTTGTTCGACTGCTCCACCTGTTGAAGAACAGTTGCAGGTAGAAGAGGTGAATATCTCTGATGAAGGGATTTCAGTGGATGTTACACCAGAAGTGGATGTCACGCCAGAACCTGTTTATGCTGAGCCAGAAGCTGTTTATGTTGAGCCAACCACCCCTACTTATGGAGAGGTTCAAAATGATTACGTCGTACAAAAGGGTGATACGTTATGGGGTATCGCAAAAAGCCATAATTGCAGTATTGCAGATTTAGTGCGGTGGAATGATTTACGGAAGTCTGATTTGTTGTCAATTGGGCAAGTATTGCGGGTGGGTTCCTCCTCTCAGGGTAGTACATATTCTGGAAACAGTGGGGAATCTCATATTGTCGCGAAGGGTGATACGTTATGGGGACTCTCCAGACGTTATAATTGCACTGTTGCAGAGTTAAGGAGTTGGAATAATTTAACAACCTCTCATGTTTTATCTGTGGGGCAAGAATTGCGGGTTAGTCAGTAAATTTTATAGGACTGACAGGTTTTTTTAAACCTGTCAGATCTAAAATAATTTGAAGTAAAATTATTCCATTTGTGGAGTTTAAGTATTATGTTTGTCACATCTGTAAAATTATGGGGGACTGCTACCCTTAGCTTGGTAGTGGTTATACTACTGAGTGGATGTCCTTCAGTTCCGCTCGTTGAAGAACAGTCGATGAAACCCGCAGAGGCTACTGTTTCTCCAGGTATTGACACGGCGACTTATCATGTTGTTTCGCGTGGTGAAACGCTATATTCTATTGCTCAAAGTTATGGTCGCAATCATAGAGATATTGCTCAGTGGAATAATATTTCCGTAGATGGTGCGCTTTCGCCTGGTCAACGTCTGCGAATTGATGGACCAGGGGCAAGTTATCAGTCTGCTGGGATGTCTAGCGTTCCAGTGGTTACTCCGATGCCCAGTACACCAATTCCTATTCCACCAGAGGCACAGAATGCAGATGGTACTCATATTGTGCGATCGGGCGAAAACTTATATATTATTGCTGGACAATATGAACATCATTACAAGAAAATAGCTGCTTGGAACCATATTAAACCGCCTTATCATTTAAGAATAGGGCAAGTGTTGGTGGTTTCCCCACCGCCTGTTAGAGAATTGACACCCATTTCACCTGTTATTCCTCAATCTGCTAAACCGCAAGTGGTTACTCCTAAACCTGCGCCTAAACCACGAGTTGCTAGAGATAAAGATTATCATATCGTGCAACCTGGTGACTCTTTGTATGCTATTGCTAAACATTATGGTTTTCGTGTTGATGAAATTGCATGGTGGAATGGTTTTCAACAGCCTTATCCGCCCTTATCATTGGGACAAAAATTGCGGGTAAGTGCGCCGGAAGCGGGCAGTGTTGTTCCTACACCTTCTCCAATACCAAAAACGGTTACTCCAACACCAAAAACGGTTAAACCTTCTATTCCTCAGAGTTCTTCCAGTTCTCATATTGTCGTACCAGGAGATACGTTATATAGTCTTGCTCGACATTATAATCATCCTGTGGGGGATTTGGCGAAATGGAATAATTTACAAAAGCCTTATTCCTTACCTCTTGGGCGAGAATTACGGGTTGTTCCACCGAATAATAAGAACAAGCCAGGATTAGTGCAAGAAGAGGCTAATTTCCAGCCTGTTGGACTTCGTCCCCGTTCTCATATTGTGAAGAAAGGGGAAAGTTTATATGGCATTGCAAGAAAATATGGTATGTCTCTCAATGACTTAGCAAAACGTAATGGCATTGGTAGTCCTTATTCAGTTTATCCTGGATTAAATTTGAAAATTGCACCACGCTAAGTACTGAAGCATAAGTTTTAAACCTTTTTTGAGTCCAATTGGAGTTCAACGCTTCAGCTTTGGGCGTGATCAAATTAGGAATGTGCATAAAATAAAATCGTTTCGAGGTTTCCGCTTCAAAAAATGGAAACCTCGAAAACTAAACCTGACATGACAGGTTTGAAGCAACGTTGTAGAGGTGATTTTGTACACGTTCCTTACTAGACGCACAAAGCTGAAGCGTTGTACTCCAATTCTTAGGCACGAAGCGTTGTACTCCAATTCTTAGGCACGAAGCGTTGCAATCCAATTTTTAGGCACGAAGCGTTGCAATCCAATTGGGACATTTTTTTATAAGCATTTGATTATTAAATAGATTTAAACGTAAAATTTACTCATTATTGTCCCTTGATGCCAGCCTTTGTGAAATTCACTTTTAAAAACTGATTCCAAGTATTTTTCTGTTAGAAATTTCCAAAATACTTCCATTTGAGGCTAAGGAATGAGGATTCAATAAAACCCGAAATTAAACCTGTCAGGTTTGGCTGTTCAAGTTTCGGAAGTGATTAAATCCTGAATGCTAAAGTTTTTATTCAAAAAAAATTAGCCTCGAAAACATTAAAAAAAAATTATGTACCAATCTATTTCATTGACTAAATTATGGGCGATATTAGCCAGCGTAGTGATTATGCTACTTCAAGGGTGTGGAACAACACCTATAGAACAAACTTATGAGACTGAGTTTGATAGTCAAGATTACAATAACGAAGAAGTGAGTTATCATACTGTTCAACGTGGTGAAACCCTTTCAATTATTGCAAATATTTATGGTATTGATTATAAAACACTTGCTGCCTTAAATAACATTTATCCCCCTTATACTATTTATCCTGATCAACGTCTTGAAATTGGGAGTGATGGTTTTCGTTCAGGTGAATATGATAGCGAAGGTATGCCTGTATCAATCCAGCCATTGCCCAGGTCTCAGGTGCTTGATTATAAAAGAACTTCTGCTCGCAATAAGTACTCTTCTCGTCGCAACAAGAGTCGCTATAGAAAAACG
>JAGLHR010000759.1 GCA_023143415.1 Thiomargarita sp.
TGTTGGCTGTACCATAGATTTAAGAATTGAAATTTTTGTGTTTTTTGCATCCAATGCTTCAACTTTGGAAAATTTTGGAGTCCAACGCTTCAGCTTTGGAAAACTTTGGAGTCCAACGCTTCAGCTTTGGAAAATTAAAGTATTAAAACTTATGCTTCACTACTTTAACTCTCCAAAGCTAAAGCGTTGGACTCCAGAACAATATTGAAAAATTGATTTAGCAATTAACAATTGTTATTTTAATAATTTAAGCCCTGTTTTTATAAAAAACAGGGTTTTTTTATGGGATTTACTTATTTCTGTATTTTTTTGTACCAATACTTGATAAATATACTATGATAAAAGTCATCATAGGATATTGATGGATAAAAATAATCATGAAACTGACAACTAAAGGGCGATATGCCGTCACTGCAATGTTAGATTTGGCACTTAATCGTGATAAAGGGCCAATTACACTTGCTGATATTTCACAACGTCAAGGTATTTCTCAATCGTACTTAGAACAATTATTTTCACGGTTGCGAAAACAGGGGCTTGTAAAGAGTACTCGTGGTCCAGGTGGCGGTTATCGCTTGAGTCGCTCAGCAGAAACGATTGCTGTTGTTGATGTCATTACCGCCGTCGATGAGAACGTTGATGCCACTCCCTGTAAAGGCTTAAAAAACTGCCATGATGATTCTCGTGCCTGTCTTACTCATCAATTGTGGACGGATTTAAGTGAACAGATTCACGAATTTTTAAGCAGTATTACTTTAGCAGAAGTACTTAATCAACGCCCTCAAGAAGTGTCTAAGGAAATTTCGCGGCAAGAAAACAAGGCAAGAGGTAAGAAAAAAAGGGTAATTTAGATAATCAACACTTTGAAAAAGACAAAGAACATAACATTGGCAGGAGAAAAAAATGAATTTACCAATTTACCTTGATTATTCTGCCACAACGCCGGTTGATCCCCGTGTTGTGGAAAAAATGATGCCATATTTGACTTTGCAATTTGGCAATCCTGCATCACGTTCACATCAGTTTGGCTGGGATGCTGAAAAGGCGGTAGATGAGGCACGGATACAAGTCGCTGCTTTGGTTAATGCTAATCCTAAAGAGATTGTCTGGACTTCTGGTGCAACGGAATCTAATAATTTAGCTATCAAGGGGGTTGCACATTTTTACCATAAAAAAGGTAAGCATATTGTTACCAGCAAAACTGAACATAAGGCGGTGCTAGATACCTGTCGTCAACTGGAACGCGAAGGATTTTCTGTCACCTATTTAGAGCCTGAATCCAATGGATTGATCGCACTGGAAAAACTAGAAGCGGCGATCAATGATGACACGATTTTAGTCAGTATTATGCACGTCAACAATGAAATTGGTGTCATTTCTAATATCGCCGAAATGGGGGAAATAACCCGTGCCAATAAGGTCTTATTTCATGTTGATGCCGCACAAAGTGCAGGTAAAGTGCCTATTGATTTGCAAACGATGAAAGTCGATTTGATGTCTTTTTCCGCCCATAAGGTTTATGGACCAAAAGGCATCGGGGCATTATATGTTCGTCGCAAACCGCGTGTGCGCCTAGAAGCGCAAATGCACGGCGGGGGGCATGAGCGGGGTATGCGTTCAGGTACTTTGCCTACCCATCAAATCGTGGGTATGGGGGAGGCTTTTCGTATTGCTAAAGAAGAAATGGCTTCTGAAAACGAACGCTTTCAATCACTACGTGACCGTTTATGGAATGGGCTAAAAGACTTAGAAGAAGTCTATGTCAATGGCGATATTGAACAGCGCGTTTCCGGCAATTTGAATCTGAGTTTTAACTTTGTTGAGGGCGAATCTTTAATGATGGCACTCAAAGATTTAGCCGTTTCCAGTGGTTCCGCCTGTACTTCTGCCAGTTTGGAACCGTCTTATGTCTTGCGAGCAATAGGGCGCAATGACGAACTGGCTCACAGTTCCATTCGTTTTACCTTGGGACGATTTACCACAGAAGAGGAAATTGATTATGCCATCCCGTTGATTCGTGCAAAAATTGAAAAATTGCGTGAACTCTCTCCCTTATGGGAGATGTATAAGGAGGGTATTGATTTAGAAACGATTAAGTGGGATGCACATTGATTATGATTCCCCTGTCTCCTTGATGGGGGTTTGTCTTATATAAAAAAAAGGTGAAATAACAATGGCTTATAGCAAATCTGTTTTAGATCACTACGAGAATCCTCGTAATGTGGGTATTTTAGACAAAGATGATCCGTCAGTGGGGACGGGTATGGTTGGCGCACCGGCGTGTGGCGATGTGATGCGCCTCCAAATTAAAGTGGGTGAGGATGGCGTTATTCAGGAAGCCAAATTTAAGACTTATGGCTGTGGAAGTGCTATTGCTTCAAGCTCTTTACTCACTGATTGGGTGAAAGGCAAAACCTTGGAAGAGGCGACTGCTATTAAAAATACTGAGATTGCTGAAGAATTAGCCTTGCCACCGGTAAAAATTCATTGCAGCGTTTTAGCTGAATCTGCCGTGAAATCCGCTATTGAGAATTATAGGAAAAAGCAGGGAAATGTTGAGAATAGTCCATGAACTTATTTGGCTCTATTCATTTTTTTAGAAATTTTGATTTTAGAATTCGAGGCTAAAGTTTTTTTTAAGTACCTGTGCAGAAATAATCGGGTATTTAGAATTCGAGGCTAAAG
>JAGLHR010000076.1 GCA_023143415.1 Thiomargarita sp.
TTCTACTTGCAGGATTTAGGTTTTAAATTAAAAAAAAATTGGATCAACTTTTGGTTAAAAAAGCCGATTTTTCACCCCCCCAGACATAGCCTATCGTGAACACACCAGTTTGATCACGCCAAAAGCTGAAGCGTTTTCGAGGTTTTCGTTTTTTTGAAAACGAAAACCTCAAACTCCAAAAAGTATTAAAACTTATGCTTCAGCACTTATTGATTTCCAGAAAAATGTTTAAAGCCAAACCTCTGATTTTTTGGAAACCTCAGAGGTTTTTCGTTTTCATCACAGGATAGCGTTATTCCATTTTTATCTTTGGCATATTAATCATTTCTCCAATCGGCGAAAAGTGATAATCACTCGACCTGATTTTCTTGGAGAAAATGTGCTTGTTGTCAACTTCAAACCCACCAAGCCGATCTTCAATACGCATTTGACGAGTTGATTTGGAATGGCGTAAACGTTTACCATTATAGGCTTGACTATTACCTCTCAACCCGCTACGAGAGTTAGACGCAACAACCTTTACCGTAATACCACCGTAGAAGAGGTTGTCATCATCATACTCTTCGAGATTATTGTCGTCATCCAACCGGAACAACACATCATAATTACCCATTGGAATCTCTTTGCCATTAACATCTTTATAGATATTAAACGACTCCGGTGTTCGCGAATCGACATAAAATGGAGTAGGCTGATTGACGGGATCAGCAGAATCGAAACCGACGGGTAATGGTTCTGTTATCGACTTACGCCATAGCGTAAATTCCTTAATGGGTTTGCCCTGCTCATCCTTTTCAAGTGAGAATAAGACGAGACTGATACTCAAAGACGGTTGGGCGATACCCGTACCAATGTTTTCAATGGCATAATCTAATTTGCCCTCACCTGTTGTATGGTCCCATTCGGCAAACCAAAATCTTGTTCTTAAATCAGGCAAAGGATTAGAATCATCCAATGTCAGTAACTTAGCACTAGACGAGATATTATCCTTTATATTCGTTTCACGCAGTCGTTTATTATTGCTCTTGTCGAATGCATCCACGACGAGATGGAGATAGTAATCGCCTGGTGGAATGTTGGATGGCACTACAAAGGGCAAGGTATTGGTACCAGTACGATTGACAGCTTGCCCCATTGCTAATTCGTTTTCGATAGATTCAGTGGTCAGATAATAAATATCATCAGAAAGGTAATCCATGATGGTGGGATTAGGATTATTGGATAAAATTAAATCGACCTTGGCAGAGTTAGCGGGTACTGTACCCAGTCCGTTGTTTTCTATGACATATTGCAACTCGCTTTCCGCACCACGTTGAAAAGTGTCATAGTTCACTTCCCAACTTTTTATGGTTAAATTAGGCAAGTTATCCACATTAACAGGCAAAACCTCACCAAATACGGTCAAGGGGCCACCTTCAGCCGTTTTGATGTTATCGCTCTTGGTCGATTCTGTTAATACCTGCTCACTTTTCCCATCATAACCATTTACAATGAGATGTAAGTAATATTCGCCTGGCATAATTTCTTCTGGAAAAACAAACGGTTCTTCATTCCCAATCTCAGTACGAGTGACAGATTGACCAGGTGCCAGTTCAAACGGAACCATATCAGTTGCTAACCAGTAGTAATCATCCTCATGGTAATCCGTTTTTTGGCTAGGGTTTTTAGACAAAATAAGCTCCACCCACACAGAATCCGCAGGCACTGCAACCGTTCCATCGTTCACGATGGTATATTGCAACTGGCTTTGTGCATTGGGTTTTAAATTGTCGTAACTGACTTGTAAATCAGCAACCAGTAAATTAGGCAAATCGTCCAGGCTTGGTGGTGCGATGGTTTCAGTGCTACTAGACAGAGAAGCATTATCTTTATCCACCAAAACATAAGCCCCGGAAATGAGATCGCCCGTATCTTTGCCATCTATGGTGACGCGAGTCGAAATAAATTGATAGGGCAACCAAAAGAAACCATTATCACCCCATTCGGTACCCCAGGAGTTCATCACCTTGAATGCACCACCACTGGTATGGTTATCATCATAGCCGACAACAGTCGCCGCATGTTCATCTACAAAAGTATCTGCGGTATTATATATCGAAGCGTCCCCCTTTAAGTTTAAAAGAGAGTTAAAAACAGCGAAGGTAATAATAACAGGTTGTCCATTAACCAAGGCCGTTTTCATTTCATTGGTGGAGCTAACCGTTGCCCAGGAATCTGAAGGGTAATACTTTGCTTCTTGCAAAGCCGCTTTATTTGGCTGGCTAGTCGAGTCGTTTTCATCATAAGGCATGGTTGCCCAGGTAGAAATACTATTGGTAACAACCCAATCCAAAACATCACTCACTTTGAGTCCAGGAGTTGCACCGCTAATGAGTTGATTATAAACAAACGCTGGACTAAACAAATGGTCTTGAGAGTCTAATGACCAATTTTCTTCGATCCCTTCTTGATAACTTTTCGTGGCATAAGCAATACTCCAAGCCACGCAACTTCCTTGCTTACCTTGGTTACCAGGGGTTGGAAATTGACTGCTTAAATCTACACTGGATGGTGATGTACCTGTGAGACTCGCCTTTGGAGTACTGCGTCTGCTATGCTGTGCAAATTCACGGGCTTCCACTCTTTCACTGCCAAAGAAAAAGTCCGTGTTATCTTCTTTGGTCTTAACAACTATTGTAATTGTAGCTGGTTGACTGAATATTTTGCTGTCTGTCACTCGATAAGACAGTTCAATTGTTCCAGTAAAGTCCTGCGCGATCATAACATATAAAATGTTCTGGGGAGTAATATAAGCCAGCGTATAACCCAGACCACTTGATGGTGCGAGTAATTCAAAAGCCAGGGTATCGCCATCTGAATCATTGCCCATTAATTGAATGGGTTGGTACAACGAACCTGAGTCGATTTCCATAGAAGTTGGCATGGCTATGGGCTGATGATTGCTTGATGAAGGGATAAGTTTGGCTTGAGTTAAGCTCAAAATATTCCCGGAAATTTCCTGCAACATCACTTGATAAGCCTGTATAACCCCTGGGGCAGTTTGCACATCAATGTCTGGAATAAACAAACTTTTGCTGTCTGGCTCAAAAATGGCTCCGACTTCCGTACTTGGCTCTGGCAAAACTGTCTTGCTCTCCCATGCAAATAAAAAGGTATCTACCTCAATTAACCGTAAATCTGCCTGATAAACAGTACGCGATGTCGAGTCAGATAACCAATCAAGGCAAGGCAAGTGTAATAATTCGTCCCCTATAGTATAATTAGGACGACAGTTTTCAGCCTGTGTCACACAGGCACTAAACAATACCCCCGCTATCGCGGTACGCAAGATATTGTTGGCGATACGCCGTTTTTTTCTTAATGTCGATAATTGCATAATCTATCTCCAGTCTGAATGATGATATTCATAAAATTTAATGAGTGAGTTTAAAATGATATATATTATAGTATAAACTCGATCATCAAGTTTTTGATGTGATTTGGCTTTAGAGCAATCAATTTTTGAGTGGTAACATAAGCAACTCATTGATTTTTAAAGAAATTATATGTAAAAAAAATTTTAAATCAATGAATTACAAAAAACGTGATCATCAAGTATGTATGATGTTTAAGAAATCCGATTTTTTCAAAGATTTCTAAGCTCGAAACGTATGTATAAAGCGTTGTTCTCCAAACGCCCAAAGCTAAAGCATTCGAGGCTAAAGTTTTTCTTCAAAAAACTTTAGCCTCGAATGGACTCCAAAACGCCAAAACCAGAGGTAATCAATTCATGTTATACCTACGCATAGCAAGTTTAATAATAGTTATCAGTCTGCTCAATGTACTACAAGCTGAAGTTGTAATTGATGGAAGTTTTGGACGCAATGAAAGTTTAAGCGGGCCAAACTTTGATATTGGTGCCAATCTTGGACAACAAGTGGGTACTAATTTATTCCATAGCTTTCAAACCTTTAATCTTAATCAAAGTGAAATCGCCACTTTTTCAGGACCAGATCAGATTAGAAACGTCATCAGTCGCGTTACTGGAGGTAACAAATCCACAATTAATGGTACCCTACGTTCATTGATGCCACAGGCGGATATGTATTTTCTCAATCCTGCGGGCATTATTATAGGCGAACAGGCGAATCTTGATGTCCAAGGTGCTATGCACTTTAGCACGGCTGATGAATTACATTTAGGCAAAGACGGCAAATTTGCTGCCACCAACCCTCAAAACAGTTTATTGACAGTTGCGCCACCGAGTGCATTTGGTTTTTTAAACGATACTCCTGGAACGATCACTTTGCAAGGCAGTCAAATAATCGTTTCTGAAGGTAAAACCTTATCCTTGATAGGAGGCGATATTGATATTCAAGAGAAAACCCTGTTAAAAGCCTCTGAAGGGCGGCTAAATATTGCCAGCGTGAATTCACACGGTAAAGTCACTCTGACATCCACTGGATTAGAGCGAGAGCATTCTGCACAAGGGGGTAATTTATCGGCTAATAACGCAAAACTTGATGTCAGCGGCGACAGTGCAGGTTCCATTTATATCCGTGCGGGTCAATTTAAACTGGATAACAGTGAAATATTTGCTCAACCTCAAGATAAAGATGGCGAAGTGATTGATATTGCCGTCACAGATTTAGTGATGTTAAATAGTGATATTTCTAACTCGACTTCTGGTGCTGGAAAAGGGGGAACTATTATTATAAATGCGGAGGGTACAGTTATGCTTTCTGGCTTATTTTATGGTTTATTTTCCAATGCGCTAAGTGATAAAGCTAATGCTGGCCATGCAGGAAATATTAGTGTCAACGCAAAAAAATTATCTCTCTCTGAAGGTTCCCAAATTTCTAGTAGTACTTATGGTCCAGGACAAAGCGGTAAAATTGATATTAATATCACTGATACCATCACATTATCAGATGCTCTCATAGCAACCACTTCTGAAAGTGTTGAAGCCGGAAATGCCGGAGAAGTCGCAATCAAAGCGCGTAATTTAATCTTAACCGACGGTGCCCAAATAACCAGTTCTACCTTTGGACAGGGAGAAGGCGGAAAAATCACCATCAATGTCGCTGATACCATTTCACTCGCAGGTGTCCTCGTATTGGAAGACGACCCTTTTCCTTATTCTAGTGGCCTCTTTGTTTCCGCCGAAAACGCTGAAACCACAGAAACAGGTTCTGCGGGTACAGTGGAATTAACCGCTAAACACTTGGAAATTAAAGAAGGCGCTGGTATTAGTAGCATTACTTATAGTTCTGGTCAAGGGGGGCAAATTCATATTGATGTCACTGAGTCAATCAAAGTATCTGGTACTGTAGATAGCTCACTTTCAGAAACACAAAAACAACAAGTCATAAAGGGAATTGTCTCTGCAAGCAAAGAAGGAAGTACGGGTAATGCAGGACATATTGTCGTCAATACGCCCTTATTAATTCTGTTCGACGAAGGCAGAATTAGCACTTCTGCTGAGATTGCCCAAGCTGGCGAGATTGAACTGAACGTTAACCAACTTCGGGTAAGCGATAATGCGACGATTATCTCTGAAAGTGCAGGGGCAGGTGATGCGGGTAACATTCATCTTGTCGCGAATCGCATTGACATCAAAGACGCTAAAGTTTCTACAGAAGCCGCAATCGCTGCTGGGGGCAATATTACGGTCAATGTACCGAATTTACTGTATTTGCAAAAAGGGGCGATAACAACCAGTGTCAAAGGCGATGCCGGCGGGGGCGGTGATATTGACATTAAAACCCCAGTGTTTGTCGTGTTAAACAATGGCAAAATTATCGCGCAAGCGGTGGAAGGCGATGGGGGCAATATTACCATTAAATCGGAGCAATTTATTGCCACTCAAAAGCCAAATGAAAGTATTGTCGATGCCTCTTCACAAAAAGGCATTGATGGAGTCATTGTGATCACTGCGCCTGAGAGTGATATCAGTGGTCAACTTCTTGCATTACCTGGTACTTTTTATACTGCCAATCAACTTAAAACGCCTTGTAACATTAAGAATAGGGGCAGTTTTATAGTGCGTGTTTCAGAAGGCATAGCAAATTCGCCTGATGATTTACAACCAAGCGGACTGTTGTTTTCAACAAAATCACTTGAAAAAACAAAGACTTCCATTAAAAAAACTTTGAAAGGATATCAACCATCCAAACCTGTCAAAAGAACCACATCTACAAAAAATACGGAAGAGTGGGAAAATAGTATTGTGCCACCGCAATTGTTTTAATGGATAAAAAGTGATTTTGAGGCTAAAATTTTTTGAAGAAAAACTGGGTCAATTTTCCTGTGATGGGCTATAAACGACTGTCTAATGAACGTTTCGAGGTTTTCGTTTTTTTTCAAAAAACGAAAACCTCGAAAACAAAATAACCTCTACAACGTTGCTTTAAACCTGACAGGTTTTAAAAACCTGTCAGGTATTCGAGGTTTCCGTTTTTTTTTCAAAAAAACTTAAACCTCGAATCCAAGCTGGAGCTTGGGAACGAGGGGTAATATGGCGGGAAATGTTGCTGAATGGACGGCAAATACATTAAAGCAATAATGCCTATTGCCATTATCATCGTCGTTGCTCTGACGGTTGCCAATGACTATCTTGAGCATGATGTACATAAATGGCGGTATAATGGGGAATGTTTAGAGTGTCATTCTGAACATGAATATGTAAGGTGAAACTGGGTTTAAGCATTCCGCCCTCTAAATATCATACGGAACAATTTCGGCAATATACGCATGGCAAACATTCGTCAGATCAAAGTTGTTCCACCTGTCATAAACAAAAAGATTGTTTGGATTGTCATAACTCTTTGCCTGACAGCCATACTCAGGATTTTGTCAAACCCGCCGGGATTGGAATGGAACGCCATATTATGTTAGCAAAAATGGGGATTTCAAGTTGTTTAACTTGTCATCAAAGTTTTCTCAAAGACTGTACGCCTTGCCATACACCGAGCGAGGTTAAACCTTGGGAAGAAGAATGGCAACTCAACCTGACCCGTTTTTAAAACACATCGGATATGATGGAGTCCAAACCTTCAGATTTGGAAACGAGTCATTTGGTCACGCCCAAATCTGAAGGTTTGGACTCCTGAACACGCCCAAATCTGAAGGTTTGGACTCCTTGTCACGCCCAAATCTGAAGGTTTGGACTCCTTGTCACGCCCAAATCTGAAGGTTTGGACTCCAAAAAGTCTTAAAACGAGGGCAACTCAACCTGATCCGTTTTAAAAACCGGTCAGGTCAGGTTTGGCGGTTCAATAATTGGAAATCAAATGGAAATTCATCGTATTAAATATTTTAGGAATCAAATTGGGGCGGAATGGGCTACCATACTGCTTTTGCTTCCGATTGCGACTTTTGGCAGTATTTACTTTGGTTTAGACGCATTTATCGTTTTACTTTTATCGACTTTGATAACAATGATTGCGGGGGCAATTATTGCTTGGAGCGATGGTAAAAAAGTAAACGTATTTAACCCCGGCAGTATGGTGACTGGTTTGTTGATTGGATTAACATTAAGTCCCCAAACCCCTTTTTACATGATAATTGTTGGATGCTTTATCGCTGAATTTGTTGGTAAAACGGTTTCTGCGCATTTTAATAATCATTTCAACCCAGCCGTCGTGGGAAGAACCGCGATTGCCATTTTGGAAACTTATGATCCCATTGCTTATGCGGATTTATCGACTGGTGCGAGTGCTTTATTTAAAGAAGCGGGTGGCTTAATTCCCCCTGATTACTGGAATGCTTTTTTTGGATTGACTAAAGGTTCAATTGGTGAAACCAGTGCATTGCTCTTAATTATCGTTGGTTTTTTCATGTTGAAATATGTCGTCATAAAGAGAGAGGCGGCTATTTCGATGATTTTAACGGTGCCAATTGTCGTATTTTTAGTGCCAGACACGCCTGAAATTGTCGGTCACGCGCCTTGGGTTTCTGATCCATTGTTATACTTGATTGGTGGTCCCAGTTTTTTCATGGCCTTCTTTTTCTTAACTAGCCCAAGTACAACGCCTAATACAAAAATGGGAGGCATTTTATTTGGAGTTGGGGTTGGTGTATTATCCGTATTGGGAAAAATGTACACGACGATTGCCGGAGTAGAAATGTATAGTATTTTAATCATGAACTTTTTGGTTCCTGTTCTTGATTATCGAAAAGGAGTATTTCAATTCAAACCCGAAAAAGCGCAAGCTAAAAATTATAGTGTGATCTCTTTTTACACCACTAAAACAACCAAGTCATTGATTGAATTCGTTAATATTAATGTACCCCGTTTTGCGGCTTATAATGAGTTACCCCAATTTGCCGAATTTCGCAAAATTCGAGAAGAAAATCCTGCAAAAACAAAATACTTGCAAAAAATAACCGCAAGTCATCTCTGCGGCTGTGGTGGAGCCTTTATGCCAGTGGGTAAAAAATGGGAATTAGCGATAGCCAACACACCAAAATATCTGGTGGTTAATGGTTCTGAAGGTGAACCTTTTACTTTGAAAGATGACTTTTTGATGCGGAACTACCCGCATATTTTGCTGGAAGGTATTGCTATATCAGCGTGGATACTTGATATTAAAGAAGTTTACCTTGTCATTAATTCTGCTTACGAAATGGGTTATGACAAAATAAATCTCGCCATTGATGACTTTAATAAAACGTTTACAGAGAGCAATATTCGCTTTTATGTTCAAACCGTGCCAGATTTATACATTCTGGGTGAAGAAACCGCCTTATTGAATTACATCGAAGGCGAGCGAGGTGAACCGAGATTAAAGCCACCATATCCACTCGAAAAAGGGCTTTTTGGTCAACCCACTGTCATAAACAATGTTGAAACATTAAGTTGGATACCGCTTCTGCTTAATAAACCGGATTTGTTCAAAGAAGGGCAAATTAAATTAATCACCCAGTTAAATGAGGTTGCTTCAATTCAAGAAGTGAGATTGGGTACAACCATCGACCACATTATCAAGGATAAAACCATAACCGCTGTAGAAATTGGGGGTGTTTCTGGTGGTTTCCTACCCGCAGAGTATTTTCATACCCGTTATGAAAATAAAGCACTCTCAAAATTGGGACTCAATATTGGCTCTGGTTCAATCAGAACATTGAGCAACCAAGCAGATGTTTTGGAAGCCGTTATCAATACGGTTAAGTTTTTGCAGCAAGCGTCTTGTGGACGTTGTACGCCCTGTCGTGTAGGAACTCAGGCTTTAGAGCAATTTGTCACGGAACAGTTAATCACTGATACTGATATTGATAAAAAAGCCATCGAATGGATATCTGAAGTGAGTCACACCATGCAACAAACATCCACTTGTGGACTGGGAAGAAGTGCATCTACCGCGTTGTTATCCTATTTAAAATATTTTGAGGGCAATAAAAAATGATAACAATGACGATTGATGCTAAAGTCATTACGACCAAAAAAAACAAAACCGTGTTACAGGTGGCAAAAGAGAACAATATTTATATTCCGACTTTATGTGCTTTTGCTGGTTTAGAAACGAGATCGGTTTGTCGTATTTGTTCTATAGAAGTTAAAGGAGCCGCATTTTTGTCCCCGGCTTGTTCCACACTGGTTAAAGAAGGTATGGAAATCATCACCAATAATGATAAGGTGAGAAATGCGAGGAAGGTTCTTATGGAATTTATCTTAGCAGAACAGGGCGAAACCGAGAATTTTGGGGTTCAAATCAAAAAATTAGCGCGAGAATTTGGAATTGAAAAGGCGCGATTGAAATTAACAGACGATTCCGCGAGTTTTATTCCTCATTCTGAATATATTACATTCACACAAGCCCTTTGCATTCATTGTGATCGTTGTATCAGTGTTTGTCAATATCACATTATCCACCGAGCAAAAAAAGGCGCGAGCGTCACACTGACATTTGGTGAGAATAATGAATCTCTTGATAAGACAAATTGTATCCATTGTGGTGATTGTATTTCAGTTTGTCCAACGGGTGCATTGATTAATGGTGAATGGTGAATGGTTAAGCGAGCGTAGGGTGGGTAGAGTGAAACGAAACCCACCGCAATCGTATTAATTGAAAAATGGTGGGTTTCTAGACCTGACAGGTTTTGGAAACCTGTCAGGTCTGATTCAACATCGACAACTAGTCTGATTCAACATCAACAACTAGACCTGACAGGTTTTGGAAACCTGTCAGGTCTGATTCAACATTGTGGAATTTATTTCACTGATGTGACGCAGGGTGCTTCTAAATTCTAAATTCCACTCATCGGTGGAACTTGGAAGCACCTTGCGTCACATCAGTAATGTAGGGTGGGCAAAGTTCTTTTATTGCAACGGCTTCCTCATTAAAAGTGTGCCGTTGCACCCACGTTGCCCACCCTACATGACTGGGAGCAGACTATTGTATCAATTACACCCAAACTGATTTTGTTCAAGCAACTCTTGATTGGACAAATGGAGCGGGGGTTGATGTGGTTTTCGATACGGTGGGCGGCGAGACATTTTGCCATTCTATTTCAGCAGCCCTATGGCAAAATCATAACCTTGTTAGAACCCCCCTGTGATAGCGATGCAATGATGTTAGAAAAGGCGACTCGTCTGATTGAAACAAATCAATTGCAAGTCAAAGTCAGTCAAATATTGCCCTTCACAGAATTTGCTGAAGCGCACCGACTGGTTGAAATGGGAGACGGGATGGGGAAAATTGTGCTGAATGGTGAATGATGAATGGTGAATGGTGAATGATAAGTTTTAAGACTTTAAGGAATTAAATATGAAACTACAACGAAAACAATCAGTTATCGTGAAAAATGCTATCGAACAATGGCAATCTGAAGGCGTTATCACAGAAGCAGAAGCCGTTAAATTAGGGCTATCGTATGAAGTAATGACTTTTAACTGGAAAAGACTCGCTAAATACTCTTTTTGGTTAGCAATAATATTTGTAATCATTTCTATTGGCTTTATGTTCGCTGATGAAGTCATAATGGATTTCTTATCATCCGCTTTTGATTCCTTATTATCACTTTTCGCCCTTTCCATCGCTAAATCCATATTTTTTGCGGTGTTGGCAGTTTGCTTCTTATATTTTGGCACTCGCTCTAAAAGGAAACAACCTCATAAAATATTCACCAATGAAGCAATATTATTTCTGGGTGTTGTTTCAATTGCTGTTTCAATCGCATTTCTAGGTGAAGCGATTAATATTGATATCGCTCTTATAGCAGAAGCGATTAGTACTGATTTTGCATTTATAGCAGAAGCGATTAATGCTGATAATGTCCATTTTTACATCTTATTAATTCTACTGGCTTCAATCGTTTATTGCATACTCGGCTTATTACTTCACTCAAATCTTATCTGGATATTCGGGCTGTTGTTTTTAGGTGTATGGATCACTGCTGAAACCGGTTATCTGTCAGGCTGGGGAATTTACTATTTAGAAATGAATTACCCTTTCCGATTTATCTGGTTTGGTATAATATTAATAGGGCTTGCCCTTTTCCTTTATCACCAACCTCGGTTATCACAATTTTACTCTCCAACAGTGACTGTTGGGCTACTCTATCTCTTCATTGCACTTTGGATAATGTCAATAATTGGCAACGGTGACATAGAAGAATGGAAAGTATTAAAAGAGTATAAATGGGCAATAATATTTGCCGTCGCAAGTATTATTGCAATCTACATCGGGCTGCGTTGGGATGAAAATCGATTTCTAAACTTTGGTATTACATTCCTTTTTGTCAATCTATACACCCGATTTTTTGAATATTTTTGGGTTCCATTTCATAAAGTCCTCTTTTTCGCATTACTGGCAGCAACATTCTGGTATATTGGTTCTCATGCCCTCTTCAATCGCTTAACAAAATCGCCAAAAATGTTGTTAGAGCAATAATTGATTTGAAAAGAAGTCAAAATGAATTTATTATTAACTGATGTTACGCAGTCATGTAGGGTGGGCAACGTGGTTGCCCACCACACCACTTTTTTAATGAGGAAGGTGGGCAATAAAAGAACTTTGCCCACCCTACCTTTACTACGTTCACTAACCGAAACTAAACCTGACATGTCAGATTTGGCTGACGCTAACAAATAGGACTAAACAATGGATATTATCTCAACACTTGGCTCAACGCTGTTTTCGGCACTTGAGGCAATCTTAGAAAATGCGGCGGGTGCTTTTCTTGGCAGTCGTTTCCATGAATTAAATGGGATTCGGAAAGAACAGAAAAAGCCGGCGCAAGAGGCGATCAATCGTGCTTTTGAAGAGTGGATTGTCGCCATATTTAATAATTTGCAAGCGCAGGAATATGAAGAGAGTGACTTGCGACAATTTTTCGATTCTTACAAAAAAGACATAGAAATTTTTCTTAATGATCCTGAAGTGGCTGAGGAATTGCTGAAACCGTTTTTTGCCACCACCACAGAATATCGAATTGATAGTCATTTATTAGTGCTGTGGAAAGCCCTCAAATTGCGTGAGTTGCCAGAAGAATTTGATGTTGCCAGTGTCAGTCGGGCTTATTTGAAGCGCGTTAAAAAAGCGGGTATTGTCACATCAGAATTACGGGAATTATTTCTAGCGCAATTGGCTCAAGAGCAGACTGTTAAAACCGCTTTACAGTGGCTTGAGCGATCTGCAAAACAAGGACTGACTCAAGCGCAAAATCTCATTTCCGAGATTAAAAGAGAAAGAGAAAGAGAATATGAACGGCTCTCTCTGGATGAATTATTAATCCGGGCTGAAACCGACGGAGAGCAAGTACACTATTTTATTGGTTTAAAATACTATCAAGGGAAGGAGGTGATAAAAGATATTGATATTGCTTTAAAGTATTTTTATCAAGCAGCAAAGCAAGGGGTTATTGACGCGCCAAATCGGATTGTAGAGCTTGAAGCAGAACAAGATAAACAGCTACCTCTAACCGAATTATTTATGAAGGCTAACAAAGGCGAAGCACAAGCGCAATATTTATTGGGATTAAGATACTATGAAGACGAGGATAAAGATATCTACACTGCTTTAGAGTGGTTTGAACAAGCCGCCGAACAAGATGTCGTTGAAGCACAAGATATGATTTCAGTCATTGAAAAATACTATGAACAATTACCCTTACAAACATTATTCACACAGGCTGAAATAGGAGACAAGCAAGCACAATACTTACTCGGTTTGAAATATTATCAAGGTACAGAAGTTCAACAAAATATTAATCTGGCTTTAGAGTGGCTTTATAAAGCCGCAGAACAAGGGGAAATTAAAGCACACGAGTTGATTATTTTAATAAACAGGAAGAACATCACAAAGAACAGGAACAAGATCACAGGCTGTTTGATGAAGCCGTAGAAAAAGAACAAGATTACAGATTGTTTGATGAAGCCGTAGAAAAAGCGATCAAAATGGAAGGAGACAGTTTTCCATTACACAAAGATTTCTTTACCGACTTTTATGATAAAAAAGATCAAAAAAGATATTATGATCGTTATTTCCAAGAAGGCATGGCATTATATCAAGCTGGACAATTTACGGAAGCGATGCCAATCATTTTGGAAGTTGCTCAACAAGGCTCTGCGGAAGCACAAATTCGGTTAGCACATATATATATGAATGGAGAAGGCGTACCTAAAGATGTTGAAAAATCCGAATATTGGTTGCGGCAATCAAGGAACCACTAAAATTTTTGCCTCATTATAGCGTTTCCCGATTGAATAGCAGACGCTTGAACCTATCCGGCCCTATTCATTTTTGAGCTTAGAAATCCGATTTTTCAAAGGATTTCTTAACCCTCGTTTTTTGGTTAAAAAAAAAACGATTTTTATTCATGGTTCCGCATTTTTGAATAGGGCCGGATAGGTTCATGACTTTCTTTAATTATTCGTAACTACTCAGGGCAACCACAAGGGATTGCCCCTACATCAGAATATTTTCGTTACTCGACATAAGAATCTTGTTGTAGGGGCAATCCTTTATGGTTGCCCTGAGTAGTTACAATTATTCCTTCATTGTTTTAATCAGCTAAGTAGGTCGGGTTAGATGGCGCCGCAACGTAACCCGACACCATACGATTTCATAGAGAAATGTCGGGTTACGTTATCACTAACCCGACCTACCATACTGATGTAGGGGCAATCCCTTGTGGTTGCCCTGAGTAGTTACAACGGAAATAAAATCATGTCCTACGGTACATTAAAAACTTATGAAGAAGTTGCACTAAAATTTGAAATTCAATTACAGGAACAAATTTTTATACAACAAAAAGAAATTCAGATCAGTGAAGAAATGTTAGGCTTCATTCAAAAAAATCTGCAACGTCGTCGTAATTATGTCAGTGAAAGTGCGATTTGTGAAACAATGATTTCGCCTATCTTAAATTTGGTTGCCAATGTCAATGATTTACCAGTTTGGTCACATATGCGTTTTGATGTGGATGAAACCGCCGGGTTGATAGGTGTACCCGACTTTCTGATTGCGCCTGCCTCTCCTATTGGTACCACTTTTACTCATCCTGTTATTTGTGTCGCTGAGGCAAAGAAAGAGAATTTTAATGAAGGCTGGGCACAGGCTTTGTCTGAAATGATTGCGGCACAACGTTTTAATCAGGATGAATTAATGGAAGTTTTTGGTATTGTGACGACTGGCAGTATTTGGCAATTTGCCGTTTTAAAAGAGAACATTTTGAGAATGGATGTGATTAGCTATTCTGCATTAGAAAATTTGCCGAAATTATTTAACTGTTTAAATTGGTTATTTTCCGAAACGAAAGCTCAAATTCAAACGGATAAACTACGAATCAGCGGTTAGCCTTGAAATCAATTTCAAGGCTAAATTGTGTTTGGGTTAAGTATTAGTGGGATAGGTTCATGTTTTTTAATGAGAAAGGTGGGCAATAAAAACACTTTGCCCACCCTACATGACTACATGACTACCATGTTGAATCAGACCTGACAGGTTTCTAGTCGTTGAATCAGACCTGACA
>JAGLHR010000760.1 GCA_023143415.1 Thiomargarita sp.
AGCGCCAGCGCGTGGGAACGAGAAACCATTCCTAAACCAATTTTCTCAATCGTAAACTATTCATAACCACAGAAACACTACTAAAAGCCATTGCTCCTGCGGCGAGGGCAGGATGTAAAAAGCGTAACATCATCGGCAAACTCTCGAAGGGGTATAATGCGCCCATTGCGATAGGCACTAATAAGATATTGTAAGCAAAAGCCCAAAGGAGATTTTGTTTGATGATTCGCATGGTGGCGGTGCTGAGGGCAATGGCTTGAGGAACGGCGCGTAAATCTCCTCGCATGAGAGTGAGATCGGCGGTTTCCATGGCGACATCTGTGCCTGTGCCAATGGCAATACCGACATCTGCTTGCGCTAATGCTGGGGCATCGTTGATACCATCTCCAACCATTGCGACTAAGCCTGTTTTTTGTAATTTTTTGATTTCATTCGCTTTTTCATTTGGAAGCACTCCTGCGAGTGCGCGATCAATGCCCACTTCTTTGGCGATTGCTTCCGCTGTTGCTTGATTATCGCCTGTCAACAGGATAACTTGTAAACCGAGACGGTGCATTTCTGCCACTGCTTCTTTTGAGCCTTCTTTTATGGTGTCGGCAACGGCTATCAAGCCGACGGGTTTATTATCAATGGCAACTCTGATGACTGTTTTGGCTTCAGCTTGTAAGCGGTTTATTTCAGATTGGAGAAAGGCGGTTTTTTCAAATAGTTGATTACCCAATGCCATTTGCCTATTTTCCACCGTCGCCAAAATCCCTTTTCCACTTATCGCCTCAAACTTTTGTGGTTCTACCAGAGATAAATGGCGTTCAAGGGCAGTTTGGACAATCGCTTCTCCCAGAGGATGTTCACTTCCACGCTCCGCTGATGCAGCGAGGCGCAAAATCTCATTTTCATCAAATTCGGTTTCCCCTAGAATAATATCTGTGACGCGAGGCTGCCCTGTGGTAATCGTGCCTGTTTTGTCTAAGACAATGGTATTAAGTTGATGCGCTTGTTCAAGGGCTTCACTGTTTTTGAATAAAATGCCCTGCGTTGCGCCTTTGCCCGTACCTACCATAATCGCAGTGGGCGTTGCTAACCCTAACGCGCATGGACAGGCAATGACTAAAACGGCAACCATTCTAATCATCGCAGTCGTAAAATCGGTGCCGACACCCAACCACCATATTAATAGTGTGGAAATAGCAATCACAATAATGGCGGGAACGAAAATACTGGAAACGCGATCAGCTAAATGTTGAATAGGTGCTTTACTGCCTTGCGCTTCTTGAACCAGCCGAATAATCTGTGCCAATGCCGTTTCTGCACCGACTTTAGTTGCTTTAATCTTGAGCAAACCTTGTTTATTCAGTGTTGCTCCAATCACAGCATCGCCCTTTTGTTTATGAACGGGCAAACTTTCGCCAGTGAGCATACTTTCATCGACAGCCGATTCGCCTTCGATGACTTTTCCATCAACGGGCATCTTTTCACCAGGGCGAATAATAAGAACATCGCCGACAATAACCGATTTTATCGGAATATCGCTTTCAACCCCATCGCATAAGACTCTAGCCGTTTTTGGTTGAAGCCCCATTAATTTTTTGATCGCGGCACTGGTTTGACTTTTTGCCCTGGCTTCTAGCAGTTTGCCCAATTTAATTAGCGTAATAATCATTGCTGCGGTTTCAAAATAAACATGTTCGCCAAATACAGGATTAAGCAAAACGGCTAAACTGTAGAAAAATGCGACAGATGATCCCATTGCGACAAGCACATCCATATTAGCGGAACCATTTTTAAGCGATTTCCACGCGCCGACATAGTAATCCCATCCAACATAAAATTGCACGGGCAACGCCATCATCAACATTAACCAATTCACATAAGTCGCGGATGCCCACGCGCCAACTAAACCAAAATCCCGACTCATACTTAATATAAAGAGGGGCAAAGTGAAAACAACGCCAATCCAGAATTTGCGGGTTTGTTCTTTCACTTCAACAGCACGGGCGGCGGCTTCAACATCTTCTAGCGCATCCATGCTGGGTTGTACAACACCATAGCCCGCCTTTTTGATAGCAGCAACAATTTCGGCGGGGGTGATTTGATGGGGGAGATATTCAATTGATCCCTTTTCTGTGGCAAAGTTGACAGTCGCTGCAATAATACCAGGCGTTTTTTTGAGCAATGTGCGTTCAACAGCGCGAACACAGTTAGCACAGCTCATTCCAGTAATGGCTAATTCAATTTTCGCCGTCGGCACTTTATAACCAATGGATTCGATTTTATTAATAATACCCTTATATTTCAATAAGTTAGCGTCAAAAACCGCGGTGGCATTTTCAGCGGCATAATTGACATTCACTTGAATTATGCCTTCAAGTTTTTTAAGATTACGTTCAATGGTATTTGAACAATTGGTGCAAGTCATGCCCGTGATGGGAAGAGTGATTTGTTTTTTTGACATGAGATAGTAATGGTGAATGGTGAATGGTGAATGGTGAATGGTTTCGAGGCTAAAGTCATGTAGGGTGGGCAACGTCTTTTCGTTGCCCACCACTTTTTAATAAGCGGGCAAGAAAAAGGACTTTGCCCACCCTACATGACTCTTTTTTTAGGATGGCTGAGTAGTTACGATTATTCATAACTTAAACGTCAAATTAATCATTGACAAATTACTCTTCCCGACAAAATTTTACCCTCGAATATTGTTTGAATCAGAATTTTCAGAATTTAAGAATTTTCAGAATGGCATTTTTAAATAAATCATTGATTTTTAAGGTTTTTTTAAAATTACTGAAATTGAGAATTTGAGTTTTTTTTCTGAAAATTCTTAAATTCTCAAATTCTGATTCAAAATGAAAAGAATGAAAAATTCTACTCCATTCACAACGCGCCAATTGAAGAAGCGATCAAAGCGACGGCAATTGAACTGGGTTCGATGAGTCGCAAAGAACGCCGTAACTCACTTGGTTTATATTGTATTTTAGGAGAATAAATCATGGTAAAAAACATCGCATTAGGCGAACAATTAAACTTTCTTATCACACAACACGGAATTAATGAAGCGGCTATATTAGCACAAGCGGTTAGCAAAGGTGTACACCTCCTCTATCAAGAAGCGATAACAGAGGCTTATTTATTAGGTACCATTTCTCGTAAACAAGCATTGAAAACCCTCGGCACTGACATTTTAGAAGAAATTGATTATCAACGTGATGCTTTGAAACATGATGTGGAATGGGGACTTTCTAGTGAATATCTGGCATAATAACTGGTATTTCTTGATTTCGGTTTTTACGATAAATCCGAAAATCGCTATCCAACGTCAACACGGCACTATTGGGATAGAGTTCTGCCATTCTGACTAAACAGGCATCGGCGAAAGACATGGGTACGTTGGTATATTTCAACATAAGATTTTTCATCGTATCCATCTCATCATCAAAGTGAAAGGGTACTTTCATAAAACCGTTCACTGCCAAATTAATAACGTGTTCCACCTATATCCCGACATGATAAAAAGCAAGCCTCAGTTATAACCGCTTCACAGGTTAACAACGGAGGGTTGATACTTTTGACTTGATGCGTTACCCACTCATGATAAGCATCACGACGATTGAGTAAATTAAAGGACCAGTATCAAATATGACGGCTTCTTTCATAAACCAAAACCCTCCATGTAAGTTTTATTGGTAGAAAGATCGGCTGGTCCTTCTATACAACCAATATAATCTTTTGCTAAGTCATAGCATGAAACGGGTTTGTCTTCAGCTTGATTAATGGCTTCTTTTTCC
>JAGLHR010000761.1 GCA_023143415.1 Thiomargarita sp.
AATCCCTTGTGGTTGCCCTGAGTACAATGATTTTAGGTTTTATTCTGAAAATTCTCACATTCTGAAAATTCTGATTCAAATGTAGGGGAAATTTTCATGTAATTCTTCCAATAATTTTGAAGAAATTAGCCTCAAAAGGTGAACATCAAATAAAAACAATAAATATTCAGGATTAAAATAGATTATGAGCTACAAAATTTTAATTTGCGACGACTCAGCTGCTATACGACAACTCGTGAAATTGATATTGACGACTTATGAATATGAGGTGATAGAAGCTGATGATGGTTTGCAAGGATTAGCGTTGGCAGAAAAACATCAATTTGATTTAATTATCACGGATGTCAATATGCCAAATATGGATGGATTAAACTTAGTGCGTGAATTACGCACATTACCAAAGTATCAGTTTACACCTATCTTACTAATGACGACTGATCCCGATTCACAAACAAAGAAAGAGGCTAAGTCGGCGGGTGCAACGGGATGGATTATTAAACCATTTGATCCAGAAAAGTTAATTGCCGCTGTTAGAAAAGTGTTGAGGTAACCAACTATGCCAGTGGATTTAGCAGAAATTCGTGAAATTTTTTTTGAAGAAAGTGTTGAGAATCTCAATAGGATGGAATCGAATTTACTCGAGTTGGAAAAAGGAACTGTTGATAGTGAACTCATCAACAGTATCTTTCGTGGTGCCCATTCGATTAAAGGGGGGGCTGGCATATTTAACTTTGAAGAAATCATTGCCTTTGCACATATCATGGAAACTTTGCTTGATGATATGCGCCATGAGAAACAGGTTATCACGCCTTCGGTGATTGATTTATTGTTACGTTCAGTGGATGCCCTGCGAATGATGTTATTAGCCGTCAAAGAGGAAAGTGACTATGATGTTCAAGAAGTACAGGCTTGTCAAAATGAACTGAAAAACATTTTAAATGTGCCGACAGAGGAAAGTGATGAAAAAGAAAGTAATGAAGAAGAAAGTGATGAAAAAGCAACCTCTGAATCTTCTGAATCTTCTGAGTTAAAAGAGCCAGCCACCTCTGATACGTCAACAACGGGATGGCATATCGTGTTTAAGCCCAACTTGTCTATGCTGAAAACGGGTAATGATCCGATTAATCTGTTTGATGAATTAAAACGTTTAGGGGATTTAGAAGTTAAGGTAGATATAAGCCAAATACCCACTTTTTCTGATCTGGATGTGCAAGCATGTCATTTAAGTTGGGAACTCATTTTACGTGCTGATGTTAAACGAGCTGCTCTTGAAGAGATTTTTGATTGGGTAGAAGATGAATGCGAATTACATATTACGGCTTTAGAGGAATTTTCATCGCAGCAAGAAACAGAATCCCCTCTTGAAAAAAGTGAAGAATTTCTCATTGATAAATGTGAAGGGGCAGTTAATCAAATTGAACAACCCATTCCCCACTTTAAAAAAGAAACAGATAGGGAAGAGATTTCTCAGCTAAAAACCGCCCCTATTGAACATAAAAAAAAGGTGCATCACCAGACAGAAGCCAATTCTATTCGTGTCAGTATTAACAAAATTGATGATCTAATTAATATGGTTGGTGAATTGGTAATTACCCAATCCATGTTGGAACAATTTGGAGAGAATTTTGACAGTTCACGTATTAGCCAATTGCGCGATGGCTTATCACAATTAGAACGTAATAGCCGTGAATTACAAGAAAGCGTCATGCGTATTCGTATGTTACCTATCAGTTATTCATTTAATCGCTTTCCGCGCCTAGTTCACGATTTAAGTTTACAACTAAGCAAAAAAGTTGAATTAAAATTATCAGGTGAACATACTGAATTGGACAAAACAGTATTAGAAAAAATGAGTGATCCGCTGGTACATTTGGTGCGTAATGCCCTTGATCATGGCATTGAAACACCAGTACAACGTCAAGCGGCGGGCAAGCCTGAAACGGGAGAATTGCGCCTCCACGCTTTTCATCAAGGGGGTAATATTATTATTCAAATCAGCGATGATGGGGCAGGTTTTGATTTGGATAAAATCCGCGCGAAGGCAATACAAGAAGGTTTGTTAAATCCTGATGATCATCCTAGCGAAGAACAGTTATACGATCTGATTTTTCAGCCGGGTTTTACGACTGTAGAGGAAGTGAGTAATTTATCGGGGCGTGGTGTGGGCATGGACGTGGTGCGCCGTAATATTCGTGCATTAGGGGGTACAATTCATGTTGAATCTAAACAAGGAAAAGGCTCAACTTTCAATGTCCGTCTTCCACTGACTTTAGCCATTTTAGATGGGCAATTAGTGCGTGTTGGGCAAGAGATTTACATTTTATCCTTACTTTCTATTATTGAATCACTGCGTGTCCAAACGAAGTTAGTTAATTCTTATGGAGGCTCTGCTGAAGTGTATAAGTTACGCGATGAATACATTCCTATTTTGCGCTTGTATGATTTGTTTGACATTATACCCAGCACGACTCAATTAGATCAAGGTATATTAGTGATTGCTGAAGGCGAAGGTCAAAAAATTGGATTATTTGTTGATGAACTACTCTCTCAACAACAAATTGTGATTAAAAGTTTAGAAAGTAATTATAAAAAAATACAAGGCATTTTTGGCGCAACCATTTTAGGCAATGGTAGTGTGGCTTTAATTTTAGATGTTGCTGGATTAATTCAACGCTTTCATCATATCGATTTTCAGGAAAACTGAGGAGCTCTTGCAAAACTCGCTTTTTCGAGTTTCGAGCTTAGAAATCCGATTTTTTTCAAAAATCGGATTTCTTAAACCTCGTGTGTTCAGAGTTTTGCAAGAACCTCTGAGTACAACTTTTTTCAAAAATCGGATTTCTTAAACCTCGCCCGATTGTGAAAATTCTGATTCAAACAGGAAAATTTTTCTATGACAAGTGAAACCACCAAAATCACTAAAAAATATCTCACTTTTTTTTTAGCAAAAGAAGAATATGCAGTAGATATTTTATGTGTACAAGAAATAAAAGGTTGGAACAAAGCGACTACAATACCCAATACACCTGACTATATTTCTGGTGTTATTAATTTACGGGGGACGATTATACCGATTATTGATTTACGCTTGCGTTTTAATCTCGAATGTCAGGATTATGGACCAATGACTGTTGTTATAGTCGTTAAAGTCGTCTCCTCTGGAAAGAAAGAACGCATCATGGGTATCGTTGTTGATGCCGTATCGGATGTTTATGATGTTGCTGAAGACGAGATTAAACCGCCCCCTAATTTTGGGAGTATCATCAGCACCGAATTTGTAAAAGGACTAGCAACAGTAGAAGACAAAATGGTAATAATGTTAGACATTGATCTTTTGCTTAATTCCCATGAATTAGCTATTGTTGAAAGCCTTTCTGATGAATTGTTAACTGAACATTGATAACTAAACACAGGTAACTAAATATGTCATTTATTGCTAATTTGAAAATCAAATACAAACTGATGTTAATGCTCTTTTTTCCTCTCGTCGGATTATTACATTTTTCCACTAATCTCATGATTGAAAAATCGCAGATCGCCAGAGATATGGAAGGATTAGCGGAATTAACGCAATTGTCAAAACATCTCAGTCATATCGTCCATGCGATTCAATTGGAGCGGGGCGCAAGTAGCTTGTTTTTGAAAAATAAAGGTCAAAAATTCTCCAAGAGACTCAGCCAATATCGTACTCAAAGCGATGAATCCATCACGATATTAAGGGATTATTTACAACAACTTGGTAGCCAGCAATTTGAGAGCGATCTTAACAGGAACACGAAACTCGCTCAGATGTTAAAAATGTTGAAGCACGTTGAATATCTCCGTAACGATGTAACAAACTTGAAAATTCAACAACCTAAAGCCGTAGAACGCTATACTGAGATTAACAATACTTTATTTCAATTTCTGATACAGTCTTCTCAGTACACCAACTATAAAGACGTTCTTCCACTCAAACTCGCCTATATCAATCTCTTAAATGCAAAGGAAAAAGCGGGATTAGAACGCGCTCTGTTATCAGCCGTGTTTAGTCAAAAATCACTTGAGCCGGGACAATTCCGACAGTTTATCAAACTGGTTACAGTGCAAAAAGCCTATTTGAATCACGATGTCATGCTTTACCTGACTGAGGAACAAAGAAAATTTCTAAATACACAATTATCATCAGGTCAATTTATCGAAGAAACCACAAGAATGCGTGAAATAGTTTACGCGGCTAGAACGACTAATGGCAAACTGCAAACAACAGTTGAACCTGAATATTGGTTTAAAATGCAAACCGGTAAAATTGATCTCTTCAAAAAAGTGGAGGATAAATTGGCTCAAGATTTATATCTTAAAGCTGATAAAAATTATAAAATCGCTAAGACTGATTTTTTTATCCTAATCATTGTGATGATGAGCATCATTATCTTGGCTACCCTGTTTTTTGTCATCATCTTGACAGATACCACTCAACGTCTCAGTCAAGCCGTATGGATTGCCAACGAGATTGCCAACGGAAATTTGAATAATCAAATTGAACTCTCACATAAGGATGAAACTGGATTGCTTAGTCATGCCCTTAACTCTATGCAAACCCAATTACGTGAACGCATTGAAAATGAAAAACAGGTTGCTGAGGAAGCCTTGCGTATTAACCGTGCGTTAGATAAAGCAACAACCAATATCCTGATTACCGACAAGGATTACAACATTATCTACCTCAATGAAGCCGCGCAAAGTCTATTTCAAACAGAGGAAGAGAATATTCGCAAATCCCTCAATAATTTTGATGCCAATCATTTAATCGGTGCCAATTTTAATCTTTTTCATCAAAAAAACATTGAACAATTATCGTTATTAAAAGGATTAACAGGCAGCTACCTCGCAAAAATCGCTATTGATGATTTGGTACTTGATCATATTGTTACCCCTGTGAACAATATCAATGGTGAACGTTTAGGTATGGTGGTTGAATTTAACAATCGTACCATCGAAGTGGCGACTGAACAAGAAATTAATCGAGTTCTGCAAGCCGCCTCTCAAGGCGATCTTCAACAACGTATCAATCTCGAAAACAAAAGTGGATTTTTCAAAACCTTCAGCGAAGGTATCAATCAAATCATGGATTCCAACCAACTTGCGGTTGAAGACATTAAGCACCTCATCGCTGCACTCGCCAACGGAGATTTAACCAAACAAATTGAAAACCAGTCTGTCGGCATTTTTGGACAATTAAAAAATGACATCAACTCAACTGTAGATAAGTTGACAGATATTATGACGGCAATATTGTTAATGGCGAGATCACTTAATAATATTGCTGAAAATATCTCACAAGACAATATCAGCCTCAGTCACCGTACTAAAGCACAAGCCGCATCGCTAGAAGAAACTGCCGCAAGTATGGAACAAATAACCAGTACAGGGCAGCAAAATACAGATCATGCACAACAAGCCAGCTGTTTAGCTGTCGATGCTAAAAATTGTGCCGAGCAAGGAGGTGAAGTTGTTGGAGCCACCATACAGGCTATGACAGAAATCAGTCAGAGCAGCCAAGAAATCACTGATATTATTGGGGTTATTGATGAAATTGCTTTTCAAACCAATCTGTTAGCACTTAATGCTGCTGTTGAAGCTGCAAGGGCTGGTGAACAAGGGCGAGGTTTCGCGGTAGTCGCAACTGAAGTGCGTAGCCTTGCACAACGCAGTGCATCTGCGGCAAAAGAAATCAAGGCGTTGATAAAAGATAGTGTTTGTAAAGTCAAAGAGGGTACAAAACTCGCCAATAAATCGGGGGAAACCTTAAAAGAAATTGTTCTTGCTTCAAAAAAAGTCAGTGAAATCATTACGGAAATTGCCACTGCTAATCATGAACAATCTTTAGGTATCCATCAGATCAATAAAGCAGTTATACAAATGGACGAAATGACCCAAAAAAATGCCGATTTAGTTGAAGTCGCCACCACTGCAAGTAATGACATGAAAGAACAAGCACAGACACTTAAAGAACATGTCGCCTTTTTTAAAGTGACTGAACGGGAATTACATCAAGAGAGCATTCAGAACGCTTTAGTCATTAATCATCCAACCATTCATGTTGCACCAGAAGTTCCTAAACGTTTAGCACCTCTTTACAAAGAAACTGACTGGGAAGATTTTTAATTAAAATTTTGGAGTCCAACGCTTCAGCTTTGGATTTTGGAGTCCAACGCTTCAGCTTTGGATTTTGTAGTCATAAACTGCTTTTAAATCAAATAGTTAAAAAATGAAAGTTTTTATAAATGTCGTTCTGTACTCCAAAATCACTACAAAGCTAAAGCGTTGTACTCCAAAACCATTCCAAAGCGTTGTACTCCAAAATCACTACAAAGCTAAAGCGTTGTACTCCAAAATCATTCCAAAGCGTTGTACTCCAAAACCACTACAAAGCTAAAGCGTTGTACTCCAAAACTATTCCAAATAAAAACTTTACATCTCCTCAAATAAAGCCTAAAATACTTTGCTCAGTCAACAATCATGGCGATAAAAGACTTCACGCCATTTTTGAAATCTCGTATTAACCATTAACAAATTAACAATGAATATATTTAATAACCTAAAAATCAGAACAAAGCTAACTCTATCAATTACTTTATTAATGGCTATTGCAATTGCTGTGATTTCCACCATTATTGGCTATAAAGTACAAGAAATGGCAAACTCTGATGCCGAAATTATTGCCAAAGAGACTGCTAATCGTTATGCCAATTATGTCAGAGCAGAACTTGAAAAGCCTTTGTCTGAAGCAAGAGCAATTGCTATTCTATTTGAAGCCGCTTCTCATACTGAAAATCTCCAAATCACGCGAACAAAAATTAATTTATGGCTCAAAAATTTTATTGAACATGAATCCAATTTTTTTGGCATCGGTATCGTCTGTGAACCAGATGTTTTTTTTGAAAAAGACGCGAATTTCATTAATGCGCCTGGGCACGATAAAAAAGGCCGTTTTACTTCATATTGGACACGGATAAAAAATGAAGAGGCTGTTTTAGAACCCCTTTTAAATTACGAAACCCAAGATTTTTATAAAAGAACAAAAAAGGAAGCGAAGGAAAGTATTATTGGTCCCTATGCCCATTCAGTACGGGGCAAAGAACTTTGGTTAACCACGTTAGCTGTTCCTATGGTTCATGTCATGGCGAATAATGAAGCAGACAAGCATTTTTTAGGGATCATCAGAATCGACATAGCACTTGAATATTTACAGCGAAAACTGAGCGAACTTGAAATATCGGACTTTAAAAATGCTTATGTCAGTGTTTATTCAACTAATGGAACCATTGTTGCCAGTAAAAATGCCGATTATATCGGAAAGAATCTCAATGAAACCAGTTATAGTGAGGAGATGAAAGAATATATTACAAAACTGGAACCTTTTCTTATCACCAGAAAATCAAAAACGCTTGATAAAACGGTTATTACCTACGGCGCACCTGTAGAAATTGGCAATACTGGCACCCATTGGATGGTTACTGTGAGTATTCCTGAAGATGAATTAACTCTGGGATCAAAAGAGGTGAAATGGCAGATTATTTTCATTGGTTTTATCAGCATTATTATTATGACGCTGGTGATATTCATTTTTTCAAAAACGATTTCTAACTCTTTAAATAAAGTCGTTAGCCTCTCCAAAGCCATTGCAAAGGGAAATCTGAATAATCAAATTGAATTGGTTAGAAAAGATGAAATCGGAGAATTATTACGCGCATTTGCTAGTATGCAAACGCAGCTACGCAACATCGTCAAAACAATTTCATTGACAGTTGATGTTGTCAATACTGCCGCCGAAGAAATTTCACAGGGCAATGTTAGCCTTAGTCAACGCACGGAAAAACAAGCCGCTTCACTTGAAGAAACGGCGGCGAATATGGAACAAATGACTAGCACAGTACAGCACAATGCTGATAATGCCAAACAAGCCTCCGAATTAGCCATCAGTGCAAAAGAAAGTGCCATACAAGGTGGTGAGGTTATTAATTCAACAATCTGCGCCATAACTGAAATCAACAAGAGTAGTCAAAAAGTCACCGAAATCATTGGCGTAATCAATGACATTGCTTTTCAAACTAATCTGTTGGCACTTAATGCCGCTGTTGAAGCCGCCCGTGCGGGTGAATATGGGCGTGGTTTTGCAGTCGTCGCTTCCGAAGTACGCAATCTTGCCCAACGCAGTGCCGCCGCTGCTAAAGAGATCAAAACATTAATACAAGATAGTGTTCTCAAAGTAGAAGAAGGCACCAAACTTGCTAATCAATCGGGAGACACTTTAGGGGAAATCATCATGGCGGTGAAAAAAGTCAGTGACATCATTTCTGAAATCGCGGCAGCCAATCAGGAACAATCTTTAGGCATTCGTCAGGTGAACAAATCCATTAGTCAAATGGATGAAATGACTCAAAAAAATGCGGTTTTAGTTGAAGAAGCTGCTACAACGAGTGGTGCCATGAAAGAGCAAGCATTAAGCCTGAAAGAACAGCTTGCGTTTTTTAAGTTTGGTCAATATGAATTGCATCAAAACGCTAATCAAATATTCGTCAATCCTCTTCAAGAACAATCAAATAAGGAAGAGCATCAAAGGCATAAACCGTTTATTTCACCACATTTCCATGAAGAAAATGAATGGAAAGATTTTTAGGTTAATTCATAATTCATAATTCACCATTAACCATTCGAGGCTAAAGTTTTTTGTAACTACTCAGGGCAACCATAAAGGATTGCCCCTACAACAATATTTTTATTAATACTGACGAAAATATTCTGATGTAGGGGCAATCCCTTATGGTTGCCCTGAGTAGTTACCGTTTTTTTAAAGAAAAAACTTTAGCCTCGAATGCAGACTACAATATTCGTACTCAGGGCAACCATAAAGGATTGCCCCTACAACAATATTCTTATAAGGATTGCCCCTACAACATTTCAGCCTAAAGTTTTTTGAAGAAAAACT
>JAGLHR010000762.1 GCA_023143415.1 Thiomargarita sp.
GCTCTACCCACCCTACAAAATATTCTACAAAATATTCATTTATTTCAATTACTTAGATACTTATGTATAACGATGAGAACAGAGCTTGGGAACGAGAGTACGAGAGTAGAGTACGGAAAAAAAAAGCCCAAAGCTAACGCTTTGGACTTCAAAAAAGCCCAAAGCTGAAGCGTTGGACTCCAATATAGCCGAACTATTGACTATGGAACGTGCATGAAATAATATCGACGACTAGACCTGACAGGTTTTGGAAACCTGTCAGGTCTGATTCAACATTGTCGAATTTATTTCATGCGCGTTCCTATGCGACTGCTGATAAATCCTTATGGATTGTTGCAGCAGCATCTTTACCGGCACCCGCCGCAAGGATCACGGTGGCGGCACCAGTGACAGCATCGCCACCTGCATAGACCCATTTCCTGGACGTTTGAGGTTTATCCTTATCCATAACAAGACATCCATGTTTGTCTTTATCTAGTCCAGGGGTACTATTGACTAGGAGGGGATTTGGCGAGTTACCAAGGGAAAGCACCACATTATCTAGCGGTATGATAAACTCCGAACCTTCGATAGGTATGGGTCTTGAGCGTCCAGATTCGTCTGGTTCTCCCAGTTTCATACGCAGACATTTTATGCCTGTAACCCAGCCATTGTCATCCCCAACAATTTCAACGGGATTCGTCAACCAATGGAATTTAACACCCTCTTCAAGGGCGTGGTGGTATTCTTCCACACGCGCGGTCATTTCTTTTTCGCTGCGTCGATAGATACTCATGCCTTCTTCTGCGCCCAAACGTAGAGCGGAACGTATGGCATCCATCGCTGTATTACCCGCACCAATGACGGCGACTCGCTTACCAAGATATAAGGGCGTGTCTGTTTCTGGGAAGTTGTAAGACTGCATCAGGTTAATGCGTGTCAGAAATTCATTAGCAGAATAAACGCCATTCAGGTTTTCACCTGGTATTCCAAGGAATTTCGGCAAACCGGCACCCGTACCGACGAAAACGGCTGAAAAACCCATTTTGTCAAACAGATCATCAAGCTGGAGCGTTTTACCAACAACGACATTGCAGATAATTTCAACACCAAGCTCTTTTAAGAGATCAATTTCCCAGTCGAGAATATCATTGGGTAATCTGAACTCAGGAATACCATAGCGCAAAACGCCGCCTGGCGCGTGCAGCCCTTCATAAATGGTCACCGGATAACCTAAACGTGCGAGATCGCCTGCGCAGACTAATCCCGCTGGTCCTGCACCAATAACGGCAATACGCTGTTGACGGGTGGGTTTTTTGATACCTTTCGACTTTACGTTATTCCGTTCCCAATCGGCGACGAATCTTTCTAAATAACCAATGCCGACGGGTTTAAAAAGATTAGCCATGTGGCATTTTTGTTCACATTGATCTTCTTGTGGACAAACGCGACCACAAACGGCAGGTAATGGATTAGCCGAACGCAGAATCTCAACGGCTTTTGGCATATTACCTGCTGCGACTTGGTGCATAAACTCAGGGATAGGAATATGGACAGGGCAGCCGGCAACACAAACCGGGTCTTGGCAGCGTAAACAACGCTCTGCTTCAAAAGTGGCATGTGCTAGACTGTAACCTTCGTTCACCTCAACAAAGTCTGTTGCCCGAAGCTTGGCATTACGCTCAAGCATCGGCGTTTTATTTTCTCGTTTAGCTGGCATTGGCTGATTCCTCCATCATTTTCTGCTGCCGTTCGGCTGCCCGTTTTTCATCCTTGGCATATACCTTATTTCGTTTAACCGCTTCATCAAAATCGACCTTAGAAGCATCAAAGAGGGGACCGTCAACGCAAGCAAATTTGACCTCGTCACCCACTGTCACACGACAACATCCGCACATGCCCGTGCCATCAATCATTAATGGATCCATGGAGACTTGGGTGGGAATACCTGTATCACGAGTGGTATTGGCAACGGCACGCATCATGGGCATCGGGCCAATGGCTATCACATGATCGGGCTTTCCGGGACCATCACCATCTATCAACTGTTGGAGCCGTTCTGTGACGAATCCTTTTAATCCCACAGAGCCGTCATCAGTACAGAGTTCTAAGTTGTCGCAGACTTCACGCAGTTCGTCAATGAGGAGCAGTAGATGATCATGACGTGCGCCCAGAATGACGGTTGTACGATCACCCCGTTCTTTGAGTTCGCGCATTAAACACCATAGCGCGGCTGAACCGAATCCGCCTCCAACACCGACGACATGACCGCCTGGGGGAATATGAGCGGGTTCACCAAGTGGACCAAGTACATCCAGGATATTATCCCCTTCTTCATGGGCACCTAAGAGTCTGCTTGTCACGCCGACTTCTTGAACCACGATAGTCACTGTACCTGATTTGGCATCAAAATCGGCAATGGTTAAGGGGATACGTTCGCCCCCTTCCCTCACCCGAACGATGACAAATTGTCCCGGTTTTGCGGCAGATGCGATCATCTGTGCCTCAAAACGAAACAGTTTTGTGATGGGCGTTAAGACCCGTTTTTCAATGATTTTTGGCATATTCTCTAAAGCTCCTCATGTTCGTGCATGGCTTTAAGGCGTTTCCACCGTCTATCTACTTCAGTCTCAAAGGTCTTGATAATATCGGCATTCTTAGGCTTGGCCAAATGTTTTGTTTTACCCATTTGTTTGAACCAGTTTATTGCGGGAATACGTGTACCCAGAATATCAGGATCATAACTGATTGTTGTATGTCCTTTTTCAACCTCATATAAGGGGAAGAAACAGCAGTCAATAGCGGCTTGCATCACCGGTTGGCCAGCATCATCCCGAACTCCCCAATTCAGTGGACAAAATGACATAATCTTGCCATAGACTAAGCCTTCCCGTTTTGCATACCATTGTGCCTTGGCGACTTTACGCATGAGGTCTTCTGGAAAACCTTCGCTGGCGGTGAAGACATAAGGCAGGTGACAGGCGGAAAAAATTTGTGCGGTGTCTTTGTGGTGAAAGTTCTTTCCAGAACCAACGCTGCCGACTTCACTTGTGGTTGTTCTGTGTCCCATTGGCGTGGAATAGGACAGTTGGGAGCCTGTGTTCATGTAGCCCTGATTATCATATTCGATGATTATCATGCGATGGTTGCGATTGGCTGCACCAATAGCAGGGCCCATGCCAATATCCATGCCCCCGTCTCCGCTGAACATCAGGAATGTGATGTCGGATGATTCAGGCAATTCGCCACGACGAACTCTTTCGTAGTACATTTCAACCAAGCCAGAAAGGGTGGCGGCACCGTTTTGGAAAAGGTTGTGAATGTAGGTAATCCGATGTGCTGTTTTTGGATAGCCTGTTGTGACCACCATGCCGCAGCCTGTGTGAAATAGAACAACAAGATCACCTTCTAAAACGCGATACATTTGATGCAGCATTGGGAATATGCCGCAACCAGGACAAGCACCATGACCGGGTGCCATTCTACTCTTCACATCGCTCATTGCCCATAAGGGTTCAAGCTCGACATCTAATTTTCCCGTTTCTGCATTTTTAGTGACTTTTGCCATGCTCCGTGTCACTTCTTCGGCTTTAATGGGGGGCATGCCTTTGGGCGGATTGCGATCTGGCTCGCCCTTATAAGTACCGTAATAGTCAAACGCGATGGCATTACTGCTGTTTTGTGCAAGTTCAAAGAAGGCTTCTGCATCATCATCATAGAAGTCTCTACCGCCCAAGCCGTAAATGCGACTTAATACAACCGTTTTGTTGTCAGGGTCTCGTTGTAATGCCGCTCGTATTTCAAGTGACATGTTGCCACCGTCGGCACCGTAAGAGTCTCCTCTGTCACCAACAACAATGGCTTTGACGTTTTTGAGGGCTTTTCTAAATTCGTCAGCAGGAAAGGGTCTGATGACGTTGGGAGAGAGTACGCCGACTTTTTGGCCTTTTTCGCGCAGTTGGTCAGCGACTTCTTTTGCAGTCTCTGCGGCTGAATTGAGGAGAATGACCGCATATTCTGCATCTTCCATGCGATAAGCATCCAATATGGGATAGCTCCGCCCTGTCAGTTCTTCTAATTCGTGTAGCACTTCTGGAATGACCCGACGCGCAGCTTCCATTGCGAGGGAATGCTGCTTTTTGTTGTTAATCATGTCGGGATCATTCATATAGGCTCCGAAAGTCGCTGGATTTTTTGGATCCAAGGCGGTTATCGGTGTGTTTGGTTTGCCTACAAATGTTTTGATCGTGTCGCCATTTTCAAAAACGTGAATGAGACGCTTTTGGTGACTGGTAAAAAAGCCGTCAAAACAAACAATGATAGGTAATCGTACATCCGCATGTTCACTTATTTTGACCGCGGCGATGTTCAGATCATAAACCGCTTGTGGGTCTCTTGCGAGTAAAATCAGCCATCCTGTATTTAAGGTAAAATACAGATCGGAGTGATCGCAACGGATGTTCAAAGGACCTGATACAGTACGGGCGACGAGGTTAAGCACCATCGGTGAACGGGTGCCTGATTGCACTGGAAGTTGCTCTATTGAGTAGAGTAAACCATTAGCCGAAGTTGCGTTGATGACACGTCCGCCGCCAAGTGAAGCACCGTAGCAAATACCCGCCGCACCATGTTCACCATCTCCGGGTACCATTGAGATTTCATGATCTCCGTTGGCTTGCATCATGGAGAGGGCTTCTGGCAGTTCTGTCGAGGGTGTAATGGGGTAATATCCCATCACATCGTAATTGACATCTCGTATAGCGAGCGCAGCTGCGTCATTGCCAGTCAGGAAGTCAGAACGTTGCTTGTTTTTTTCCTCGGCTCCTTTTTTCATTTCAACATTACTCATTTTATGCACCTCCTTCTAGCTCGGGGAAAAGTTTAACACGGTGTTTTTCTGCCATTCCCGGTGCTTCAATCTCTCGCGTCAATGCGCCAGTTGGGCAGGTTTCTACACAGCGAAGACATCCTTTACAATACCGGTAATCAACGCCTTGTAGGTGAACTTCATTGTTATCAGCTTTTTTCCAAACGAGACAGAAGTCGGGACAAACCATGTCACACATGCCGCAATGGATACATTTTTCTTTATGAAGAAGGGGCAGCCATCCCATGCGCGAAACGGTCAGGTCGTTATGTACCGTGTTACCTGGTAAGGGTAAAACCCCACCAATGGGGGCGTTTTCATAACCCCAAACTGGATCGGCACGCATAATAGGCAGATCATCAGTACCCTTTCCTATGTTGGAAAGCCTGTCAATTTCTTTTGCGCCCCGTCGAAACGCTTTTTCATTGGAAGCGACTGCTTCTGGATGACGTTGGCTAAATTCTTCGGAAAAGCTTTCAAGGAGAATGGAGAAATCAATAAAAGGTACAGTGGCGGTTAGCGTACCGAGTAGGACAGCATTTGGTCTTGATCTTTCTTCGACAGCAATGCGTTGTGCATCAACTCGAATAATCTTTGTTGTGCTTGGCAGCTGTGAAAAAATCTCAGGAATTTCGTCACTTTCAGAACCATTGTATATCAGTACCCCGCCAGCCTTCATACCTGCTATCGTTGCTGGGTTTTTGAGTAACGCGCTGTGAAAAACGACAATCACGTCTGGCGATTCAATAGGCGCACTTGATCTAATGAGTTTTTCGGCTGGTGCGAGACGGATAAATGAACGCACGACTGAGCCTTTCTTTTCTGAACCATAGGAGGAAAAGTGTGCGCCATTAAGCCCCATGCGTAGCACGGCAGTGGTGGCTAAAATTTTCCCTGCCGCGTGCGCCCCTAAGCCACCAATAGACTCGAATCTGATACCAAAAAATTTATTCGAGTTTGGAAGCGTGATTTTTTCATTCATGCAAACCCCCTTTTATGAAGATGTTAAAAACGCTGGCCAATGTGGATTTCAAATTTAAATTCTCCTCAGTTATGAAAATCAGTTTTTAGTCAAAACAAAAATAATATTTTCCTATTTTATAATATCGCCAATTTTTTTGAACAGAATTAAACGGATTAAAGGATTGACAGGATTTTTTAATTCGAGGATTAATTTTAAAAATAATGTAAAAATCGAATTAAATCAATCGTTTAAAGAAAAAAATAAGAGAAATATAATCCTGTAAATCCTTTAATCCGTTTAATCCTGTTCAAAAACTGATGGCGAAGGATTGATAGATTTTTTAAAATTAACAATTAAATCAATCGTTTAAGAAAATTGTTAATAAAAACATAATCCTGTAAATCCTTTAATCCGTTAAATCCTGTTCAAAATCCTTTGGCGATTGTTATTTAATTATTTAATTATTATTTAGAATAATTATCCAGAATTTTTTTGGCACTTATGTTAGGGCGAACACGCAGGTTCGCCCCTACAGTTAAAGAGTTTATTGGAGTACAACGCTTCAGCTTTGGACGTTTATTGGAGTTCAACGCTTTAGCTTTGGGCGTGTTTTGGAGTCCAAACCTTTAGATTTGGACGTGTATTGGAGTTCAACGCTTCAGCTTTGGGCTGTTTTTGGAGTTCAACGCTTTAGCTTTGGGCGTTTATTGGAGTTCAACGCTTCAGCTTTGAGCGTTTACTGGAGTTCAACGCTTCAGCTTTGGAATCGTGGTATTAAGTCGCCAAATCTGAAGGTTTGGACTCC
>JAGLHR010000763.1 GCA_023143415.1 Thiomargarita sp.
TATATAAATGGTCTCCTGTCAAAGAAAGTGCAATAGGCGAATTTGAAGAAGATATTTGTATTCTTGAACTCTCTCCAGAAAGCGTTTTACCTAATAAAGCGCAACCAATTCCCATCATTGTTCTTGAACAGGATGCCCATTTTAATGATCGCGCCGTGCGAATGTTCGGTTTTCCAGAAGACAAAGAAAATGGGGATTGGCTAAATGGAACATTGCAAGGAACCATCGGAAATGGAAGAGTGCAACTGGAAAGTGAAGTAGGGCGGCGAGGCGTTTTGCCAGGCTTTTCTGGCACAGCGATCTGGGATAAAGAAGAAAACGCCGTCATTGGTATGATGGTGAGTATCTATGCGGGTGAAGTGGATACTTCGGCTTACATGATACCTGCTTATAAATTTATTGAAGTTTCACCCGAATTAGAGCAGGTTGCCACCATTATCAAAAAGCGAACCCTTTTGACAAATAAAATGCGTGAGTTAGAAACGAAAATGGAAAAGATCACGAAAGAAATAGACGAAGCGCAGCATTTGGAACGCAACCACGCTTATCCCCAAGCACTTGAACGATGGAAAAACATTCAATCACTTTTGCCTGATGATATTCGAGCATCAGAAGCGATTCAAGCGTTGGAAGAAAAAATTGCCCTTAAAAATCGGGTGATTGATTTTCAAAAACGTTTGATTAAACATTTTAAAGCGTTGGGAGCAACTTCTTTCCAACAAATAAATGAACGTTTAAAACGCATGATAAAAGAAGGGGTGGATGATGATGCAGAAACCTTGTTAAATTTTATCGAACAATTTTTAAACCAGGAGATTTCTGTCGATGTATTGACTGATTTTTGGTCAAGTTTAGACTCACAGCCTTCAAATACAAGGGTTGACGCACTTAATTATCAGACTTTAGCGGCGCGTTTACAACGGGGTGATATTGTCATTTTTTTAGGCAGCGATTTATTGCCCAGCCTTTGTGATCAAACCTTATCAAATGCTGAAATTGTGAAAGGTTTAGCCGATTATGTCAATTATCCTGATTTTAATGGAGATTTTCCAGAGATTTGCGAATACTTTGACCTGGATCATAATTTTGGGCGGCAATTATTATGTGATCAATTGAAAACGTTGGTTGAACCTAAAACGCCGTCTATCGCGCTTTATCAATTATTTGCTTTGCTTAGAAAGCCCCTGTTATTGATTTCAGCAACCTATGATACACATCTTGAGCAGACATTTCAGGCGCATAATAAAAAATTTGTGGTACTGTATCATCATTCTGATAAAAAAAATACAGATACCTTATTTCTTGATTATTCTGATCAAACGAAGACTCAACAGAGTTCGAGTGAAAACTTATCAGAATTGCCCTTATTAGAACAGGGTTATTCGGTTATTTACAAAATGTTAGGGCGTGTGGATGGTTCTTCAGCTCAGGGATTAGTTATAGCGGAAAAGGATTATTTCACTTTTAGTCAGTATCAAGATAAATTGATTCCGAGTTATATTTCGGAATGGTTAAGAACTCGGGGTTTGTGGTTATTGGGTTATCATCCCAAAAGTTGGGAGAAGCGATTGATTCTAAAAACAATTTTAAGTAAACGTGCCTATGAGGAACCTGCCCTCACCATTTTTCAACAAGCCGATAAATTTGCCAGTTTATACTTAAAAAACAAACAGATTGAAAATTATCCAATTGATTTAAAAGAGTTTGTGGAAAATTTGCAGGCGCAATTGTCATAAAAAAGCTGATAAGTACTGAAATTCGTCGCTCAGAATTCGAGGCTAAAGTTTTTTCTTTAAAAAAACTTTAGCCTCGAATTGAGTTTTTTGAAGAAAAACTCAAACCTGGAATTCTAAAAATTAACCATTCACAATTAAAAATTAAAAACATTTCCATGATTAAGCACATAAAAGTTTCTCAATATCGCTGCTTTTATTCTTTGGATATTGAATTAACCCAGCATCAGGTTTTGGCAGGCGCAAATGGTTCAGGTAAAACGACGTTATTGGATATTCCGACATTATTCGGGGAACTTCTGGCAAGCAATGATATTAACTCCGTTTTCTTTGAACCCACTCCAAGCCAGAACGATGCGAGAGCCTCAAATTCCATTGAATTAATACATCAGTTACAAGGACATTGCTTTTCTCTGTCACTAGAAGTTCAAATACCAGCACATATTAAAGAGATATTGTTAAATTCATTAATCAATTTTCAACCAGAAACCGTGCAATATGAACTCAAGTTTGAAATCGTTGCTAACGAAAAGCTCCAAATTGTTCAAGAACATTTATTCCTTTCATCGGCGGAAAATCACTTTTCAGTGATACAGCGCACAGAAAAATCGACCCTTTTTCAAGCGGAGGGGCAACCACAAACTTTCAATTTTACGATTCATCCAGGGCAACTGGCACTAAGCAGTATGCCAGCAGATCACCGCTTTTTTTTAGCGACTCTCTGGTTTAGAGACTACCTGCAACAATACACTTGCCTTTATCAACCCCAAGGATTTAAACTCCGTCAAGCCAGTCCACCGAGATATCGTACTGGCTTAAATTCAGAAGGGCGGGGATTGCCTTGGCAAATTTTAACCTTGAAAAAAAACCAACCAGACGAATTTAAAGAATGGTTAGAATTAGTGCAATTAGCATTGCCTTCTCTACAAGATATTCGAGTCATTGAGAGAGAAGATGATCGTCATGCCTATCTCAAGATTAAATATCAAAATGGGATAGAATTGCCCTCATCCGGTTTATCTGATGGCACATTAAGTATTTTGGCATTGACCATTTTGCCTTATGTTACCCCGTTACCGCAAATCATCACATTAGAAGAACCAGAAAACGGGATTCATCCGAGTGCGATTGAAGCGATATTACAGGCAATACGAGCCGTCGATACACAAATCTGGTTGACAACGCATTCCCCCATTGTACTCGCCCATACTCACCTTGAAGAGATGTTATGTATGCGTTTAAAAGATGATGGCGGTGTTGATGTCATTTCCGGGGAACAGCATCCGAGACTTAAAGAATGGCAAGGTGGCATTGACTTAGGAACACTGTTTGCTGCGGGGGTATTATCGTGAGAGATTGTATTTTTCTGTTAGCCGATTTAGGGATGGTTGCTGCATTTAAGGGCTTTTTTTCTCGCCAAGGTTTTTATCATGCTTTAGGTACAGCACCATTTAATGTTGATCCTCAACTTGATATTATTTGTGACAACGCTGGGAATGATCCTGGAATATACACAAGAGCGCATGAATTATTGAGAACCTATCAATCATCACATCGTTATGCGATAATTGTGTTAGACAATGCTTGGGAAGGATCGCCGGGTGTTGAAAAAATCAGGACAGATATTTCAGCTAATATGGTGCTTGTGGGGTGGGAGAAAAATAGGTTTATTGTGATTGTGATCGATCCAGAGTTAGAAGCGTGGATGTGGCAAGACAATCCGCATATTGCTAGGGCATTTGGTTTTTCGATCCGCCCTTCATTAAGAGATTGGCTACGTCAACAAGCATTATGGCCCGCAAATTCCCCCAAGCCACCCGATCCTAAACTCGCTTTTGAAAAAACTTTAAAGGTAAGTCAGGCTAAAATTCCTTCAGTTGTTTTCAAGAAAATCTGTTCAAGGGTTTCATTTAAACATTGTGTAGATGATGCTTTTAGTTTATTAAAGAATACACTACAAAAATGGTTCCCTTACGAATAATTAACGGTTTATGTAGTTCCACATAAATCTTTTAACATTTTTATACGGCTGAAAGAAACCAAGTTTTTTCAAAAAACTCGGTTTCTAAATTCGTCGCTCAGAAACCGAGTTTTTTGAAAAAACTCGGTTTCTAAAATTAACCATTCACCATGAAAAAAATGGAACCATACAAAGGCTTACGCCCCTACGAAGAACAAGATAAAGAGAATTTTTTTGGTCGAGAGGCTGAAAAGCAAATCTTAATTGACAAAATCTTAACCAATAAATTGACGTTGTTATTTGCAGCAAGTGGGGTTGGTAAAAGCTCGTTGTTGCAAGCGGCTGTTATACCACAGTTGAAAGCACCGTTGGGTAAAAATCGGGATGTGATTTATCATAATAAATGGTTTGCTGATCCTGAAGCTGATTTAAAACAAACATTTCTTGATTATTTTCAAGAAAATCATAAAATCAGTGCGGAATCCTTAGATACGTCATTACCTTTGCCGGCGTTTTTGCGTTTTTGTACGATTTTTGTTAATGATCCGTTGGTGATTATTTTAGATCAATTTGAAGAATTCTTTAATTATCAACGCTATAGCAAATATTTTAAGCCTTTTGTTCAACAACTGGCGGAAGCGGTGCTGGATCGAGACACGCCGACGGTGTTTGTGTTTTCTATGCGAGAAGATTTTGCTTTGGAATTAGATGCTTTTAAGCCTGAATTGCCAACATTATTGTTTAATAATTTTTATCGTTTAAAAAGGTTAACCAAGGAAAAAGCGAAACAGGCGATTGTTGCCCCATTAGAACATCTTGATTTTAGTTATGAATCTGGTTTGTTAGAGTTTTTGTTGGATGATTTAAGTAAGCGTGAACAGAAGGAACATTTTGAGAAAGAGACTGATTTGTTGGATAACCCTTTTTTTGTTGAGCCTCCGAATTTACAGATTGTCTGTATGCAGTTGTGGAAAATCGATCAACATAATCCGCATAAGCAAATAACCATTGCGACTTATGAAAAGCAAGGGCGGGCGAGAAAAATTTTAAAGGGTTATTTTGTTGAGCGGGTGCAACAGTTATCTCCACAGGATAAAAAATTGGCTTCCGCGGCGTTTAATTATTTAGTCAACAAACACGGCACAAAAATGGCGTATCCGCTGGGTGATTTGGCGAAACAATTACGGGTGAGTGAAACAAGCCTCGGTCAAACGCTGGATAAATTAGAGCAAGCCCGTATTTTACGCCGCCAAAAACGCCAAAATGTGTTGTGGTATGAATTGTACCATGACATTTTTTCCAAGAGTATTTATGACTGGAATGAACGCTATAAAACTCGGCAACGGATTAAAAAAGTCGCGATAGGCACTGGCACTGTGTTTGCCAGTGGTTTTTTGTTGTTTCTGGGAAATGATTGGTGGGTGAACCAGACGCATTATCATCTTCGTTTAAGTCTAAAAGCGGGCATTTCCGATACGATTGAAGTGTATCATGGCAAAAAAGGGAGCAGTGATGTTTTTGGACAGCAAAAATTCCTACGTGAAATCAACTATACTCGTGCCAATATTGAAGCAGATAAGTTGTTTCAGCAAAAGCCGATTAAAAAAATTGAACAATTAAATCAGGAATTGGTTAGGGAATTTCCGTTAGCAAAACGATTAGGAGCGGATTGGGAAAACGGTGATATTGATAAAGTCTTATGTTTTGCGAATCAGTATATTGGCGGGTATAATAGGGACTTATCTCTTCAAACCAGTGATAAGTTAGCCGGCTTTCGTTCAATTGAAAGTATTAATCACTTAAAGCAACTATTACCAAAGCAAAATAAAGAGTTAAAAGTAAAAATAATTGAGGCGTTGGGAAACAGTCATGCACCAAACCAACTTCAACTCACTACTTTATTATTGCCTTTTACGACTGATGACGATCCTTATATCCGTAAAAATGCTATCTTTGCACTGGCTCAATTAGGAGCAAGTGAAGTGATTGAGCAGTTAATCGAATTGCTCAAAGACAACACCGATTCTAATGTCCGCGAACGTGCAGCAGACGGGTTAGTGCAATTGGAAGCGCGTGAAACAGTTCCGCAGTTAATCCAATTACTCAAAGAGAGTTCTTGGAGAGTTCAAATTGCCGTCGTCAGGGTGCTAGTGTATTTGGAAGCGCGTGAAGCGGTTCCGTTGTTAATAAAATTGCTTAAAGGCGACGAAGGCGAAATGGTCCGCTACATTGCCATCATAGGGTTAGCGCAATTAGGATCGCGTGAGGAGATTCCGCAGTTAATTGAATTGCTCAAAGACACAGATTATAATGTCCGCAGAGGTGCAGTCGACGGGTTAGTGCAATTGGGAGCGCGTGAGGCTGTTCTGCCGTTAATCGAATTGCTTAAAGACACCGGTGTCCGCAGCAGTGCCGCTGACGGGTTAGCGCAGTTGGGAGTGCTTGAGGCGGTGCCGCAGTTAATCGAATTGCTCGAAGCCGCCGATAAATATGTTCACCGCTATGCAGCATACGTGTTAGCGCAATTGGGAGCGGTGGAAGCGCGTGAGGTGGTTCAGCCGTTAATCGAATTATTGCTCAATGGCGATTTTGGGGTTCGTCGCCATGCCGCCATAGTGTTAGGACAATTGGGCGCGCATGAAGCAATTTCACCGTTAATCAAATTGCTCAAAAACACTGATGAAGATGTCCGCAACCGTGCCGCCGACGGGTTAGCGCAATTGGGACTGCTTGAGGCGGTTCCGCCGTTAATCGAATTGCTCAAAGGCGATTTTGATGTACGCGGCAATGCCGCCGACGTGTTAGGGCAATTGGGAATGCGTGAGGTGGTTAAGCCGTTAATTCAATTGCTCAAAGACACCAATTGGAGAATCCGTAGTCATGCCGCAGCCGGGTTAGGGCAATTGGGAGCGCGTGAGGCGGTTCAGCCATTAATCAAATTACTTAAAAACACTGATTCTGATGTCCGCAGCCGTGCCGCAGCCGGGTTAGGGCAATTGGGAGCGCGTGAGGCGGTTAAACCGTTAATCCAATTGCTCAAAGATACCGATAAAAAGGTCCGCAGCAGTGCCGCCGACGTGTTAGGGCAATTGGGAGCGCGTGAGGCGGTTAAGCCGTTAATCCAATTGCTTAAAGACAGTGATGAAGATGTCCGCAGCAGTGCAGCCGAGGGTTTAGGGCAGCTAGGCACCGTTGAAGCAATTAGGCCATTAATTCAATTGCTCAAAGACACCAATTATGATGTCCGCAACAATGCCGCTAACTTAGCGCAATTGGGGGCGCGTGAAGCCGTTAAGCCGTTAATCCAATTGCTCAAAGACATCGATAAAAAGGTCCGCAGCAGTGCCGCCAACGGGTTAGGGCAGTTGGGAGCGCGTGAGGCAGTTCAGCCTTTAAAGGCATTACTCAAAGAGGGTAATAAGAATGTCCGTTTGAGCGCACTGTCAGCTTTAATTCAATTAGGCGTTCACGAATTGCCACAATTGAACAAAGAATTGACAACCTTGGAGAAACAATCTCGCCACCAAAGTGCGGGGCAACGTCAACAAGCGGCGAAAAAACTAGGAGAACTATTTGTAGAACGAAGTGTTCATTTGCTATCACCTTTACTTAAAGATGAACATTTTGGTACAAAAAAACAAGCGATTATTTCACTGGGACAAATTGGTGAGCAGCAAGCGAAGTGGTTACGCCCCATCTTACCTCAAATACGCCCCTTGTTGGAAGACACTAATATCCATATTCGCCGAGAAACGGTTATCGCACTCGGAAAAATTGTTTCCCAACTTTCTGATGAAAAAGCACAATGGATCGAGTCCTTCGCTGATATTGCTAAGAACCAAGAAGAAATACTGGGTATCCGTATGGTTGCCATGAAAGCTTTAGCAAAGTTAGGCACAGCGGAACTTATCCTTGCCATGTTACAACCAGAAATGCTTCAACAAGAGAGCGATTCTTTTATATTAACCGCCTTTACCGCATTAGGCGATATTCGTAATCCAGTTGCTTTAGATTTTCTGCATAAACAATTAGCGGATTTAACCAAACGTAAACGAGTGTGGCGCAAAAAACGTGATAGAGATATTCCTAAATCAACACAAACCCAAGCCTGTAATGTCGCTTCAATCGTGGGCGATGAAAAAAATAGGTGGTCACAAAGCCAATGGGAAACTGACTTAGGTTATGCGATTACCCAAATCGATCCTGAAAGTTCAGGGATAGCATTACTGAAACACGAACTGGCTGAAGTGAGAAAAGGGGCATGGCTGGCAATCGGTAAAGTTGCAAATATGAATATTATCAATAATTTAGTAAAGCAACGACGTGAAAGTGAACCAGAACAAGCCCATTTTCGCCATGCCGCTTATCGGGCAATAGACAATGCCCTGATAACCATTGAAATGCAGGGCAATGCACAAGATTTACTGGACTTAAAAGAATTGTTTAAAACGGTGAAACATGCGGGGATTAAAGATCGGATGGACTGGACGATTCTCTCTTTAGAACAGCGCATCAACGAATCAAGTTGAACTTTTTAGAAACCTTTTCAAAAAACGGGGTTTCTTGTATTCATCCACTGCGCTTGTTTCTGCTTGATATAATGTGGTGGGCAAACCACGTTTGCCCACCCTACAAGGACTGAGTACAACGGATTTGAGAAAAAAACGGATTAAATCTAATCAATTCATCGCGTTGGCACGTTTTTTTAAATTCGTTTATACTGAGTACAACGGATTAACGGTATAAACGGATTAAATCTAATTAATTCTCGTGGAACGTTTTTTAAAATCCGTTGTTTTCTAAAATCCGTTGTACTCATTATTCATTATTGATTCAAAAAACCCTAAAATACAACAATGC